>NZ_JAATOU010000007.1:0-210054 GCF_011806445.1 Pseudoalteromonas sp. HF66 | reverse complement strand
AGGAGCTCAACAGCTACGCAACCTTGATTGATCAATTCAAAGACTCATCGAATGAAGAGATTCAAATCCAAGTGGCTAAAGCGATGTGTAACCAAGGCGCTACTTATGGTCAGCAAGGCAAGCTTGAGGATGCAATCAGTAGCTCCGCAACCTTGATTGAGCAGTTCAAAGGTTCATCGAATGAAGAGGTTCAAAAAACTATAGCTGACTCAAGCGCAAACATAGCTGAACTGGCTTTACTTTATGAAACGCCAGAACAAGTCCTTAATCGTGTTGCAGAGGCAGAACAATACTCAAATAACTCAGAGAACATAGCCGTGATGCAGTTTATTCGCTTTTTACTTGACGATAAAACGATTGAAGAGGTGTTTACTGCTTTAACCGCAATCCCAGCGGAAGTAAAATTATCGTGGAACTTTAGTGAGATTAAAGGTTACCTAACCGATAATTTTGAAGGAAAAAAGCAGCAACAAATACAAGCTGTTGTGCAGTATTTTGAGCAACATAAAGATATTGAGCAATTAAGGGTTGAATTAGGTATTGAAAGCTAGCCTTTGCCTTTTTATTGCTATAAACCCTATGTAGGGCATGCTTTAGCGCGTCGGTATGAGAGTTAAAGGTCTTTGACCTTCACCGCAGGGTTACCTGCTACTAAAGTATTTGCCGCGACATCTTTAGTAACTATTGCCCCTGCGCCAATCACGGAATTATCAGCAACTTTAATACCCGCAAGTATAATGGCGCCTGCACCAATCCATACATTGTTGCCAATGCTAATCGGTGCTGCAAAGTTAGCTTTTGCTAAACGCTCGGTTGGGTTTACAGCATGCGATACCGCGAGTATTTGCACGTTAGAGCCTATTAAGCAGTCATCGCCTATCGTAATTTGCGCATCAGATAGCGGCGCATCGAGCATAGTACAGTTAATATTTATGAAGGTGCGATCACCTATTTTAATACCACTGCCATAATCACAATGAAAACCAGCTTCAATAACAACCTGTTCGCCACAGTGAGCAAACATGCTTCTTAGTCGTTTTAAATTGCCTTTACTTGGGCTTTTGGCAAATAAACGGCAAATTTCATGGGCATTTTTTCGTTGTTCAAATAAGGGCTTATCGAGGCTATTAAACTCTTTCATGGGGCTGTTCATGGTTATATTTGTTAATAGCTTAGCTTGTTAGCGGTGAAGATCAAAATTAAACCTGTGTAGGTTAACGATCATTCACTTGCCATTTATATTGTTTCGTTTAAAATCCAAAAACTTTCGAAACGAAACTTATGTGATCATATAAATGACAAAACGAAACACTCAACAACGTCGCCATACAATCTTAAGCCAAGTGAATGAACTTGGTGAAGTCGCTGTTGAAGCGTTAGCTGAGCAGTTTCAAACTTCTGAAGTGACCATTCGTAAAGATCTGACAGCACTTGAAAAAAGTGGCTTATTACTGCGCCGGTACGGTGGTGCTATTGCACTGCCGCAAGAAATCGTTGCAAATAGCAATGAGAAAAGCGACTCGCTTCGCAAAATGGCAATCGCACAGGCCGCTGCAAAGCTGATTAAAGATCATAACCGCATCATCATTGATAGCGGTCGCACTACCGCGGCGATGATCCCAGAGCTTGCGAGTAAACGCGGTTTAGTGGTGATGACCAATGCTATTAATGTCGCTAACCGCCTACTTTCATTAGAAAATGAGCCAACATTATTGATGACTGGGGGAACCTGGGATCCGCATTCAGAATCGTTTCAAGGCCAAGTTGCGGAGAATGTTCTACGCTCTTACGACTTTGACCAACTCTTTATTGGTGCCGATGGCATTGATATTGATAGAGGTACCACAACCTTCAATGAATTAGTGGGGCTTAGCCAAGTGATGGCTGAAGCTGCCCGAGAGGTAGTGGTGCTGGTAGAGTCAGAAAAAATTGGCCGAAGAATACCTAATTTAGAACTGCCTTGGCAGCGTGTTACCACTGTTATCACAGACAACAATCTAAGCGCAGATAAGCGTGAGGCGATAACAGCATGTGGAGTACAGCTGATCTGTGCAGAAATTGAATAACCCGTAATAAGACCGACAACACCTTATTACATTAAATTTATGACAACACATACCGCCCAAAGTAAAACGCTTTGGCATGTGCAAAAGGAGAAATTATGTGTGGAATCGTTGGGGCTGTTGCAGAACGCCCAGTAAACAAAATACTTGTTGAAGGCCTAAAGCGTCTTGAATACCGTGGTTATGATTCGGCTGGTGTGGCTTTACTTAAAGGTACTGAGCTAAACACTGTAAAGTCAGTGGGTAAGGTTGCTAATCTTGAAGCGGCACTGAATGATGCAGCAGTAAATGGTACTACAGGTATCGCACATACACGCTGGGCAACTCATGGTGGCGTAACTGAAGCGAATGCTCACCCACATGTTTCGAACAGCGAAATTGCCCTAGTTCATAACGGTATTATCGAAAACCATGCCAGTCTACGTGATGCGCTTAAAGGCGACGGTTATGAGTTTTTATCAGAAACAGACACTGAAGTAATGGTGCACCTTATTCACCAACTTCGCCAACAGCACGATACGCTTTTAGCAGCAGTACAAGCTGCAGTTAAGCAGTTTGAAGGTGCATTTGGTACCGTTGTTTTTGATAAAGCGAACGACAACGAAATCATCGTAGCGCGCTCTGGTAGCCCATTGGTGATTGGTTTGGGTCTTGGCGAAAACTTTATTGCCTCTGACCAACTTGCTCTATTACCTGTTACACGTAGCTTTATTTACCTTGAAGAAGGCGATGTTGCTCGTATTACTCGCGACAGTGTTGAAATTTTTGATGCAAACGGCGATGCAGTAGAGCGCGAAGTGATTGAATCAAACATTACGCAAGATGCATCAGGTAAAGGCGAATATCGTCACTACATGCTGAAAGAAATTTACGAGCAGCCACTTGCTGTACGTAACACGCTTGATGGTCGCCTAGTTAATGATACTGTAGCGATTGATGCCTTCGGCGATAGTGCTCAGCAAATCTTTAAAGATGTAAAACACGTACAAATTATTGCCTGTGGTACATCATATCACTCAGGCATGGTTGCTCGTTACTGGCTTGAGCAGTTTGCAGGCGTAAGCTGTAATGTCGAGATTGCTTCTGAGTTCCGTTACCGTGAATCATTTGTACATGAAAACAGCTTACTTGTGACCATTTCACAGTCTGGTGAAACAGCCGATACGCTTGCTGCACTTCGTCTTGCAAAACAGCAAGGTTACATGGCGTCAATGACCATTTGTAACGTACCGGGTTCATCGTTAGTACGTGAATCTGATTTAGCCTTTATGACAAAAGCAGGTGCTGAAATTGGTGTTGCATCAACTAAAGCTTTCACCACACAGCTTGTTGGCTTATTAATGCTAACGGCATCTATTGCGCAAGAAAAAGGCCTAGATCAAAGTGCGATTGTGAATGCAATTAAAACACTTCCTAACAAGTTAGAAGAAGCATTACTACTTGCTGAAGGGATTGAAGATTTAGCTGAAGAATTTGCTGACAAGCACCACTCACTATTCTTAGGTCGTGGTTCACAATACCCAATCGCGATGGAAGGTGCGCTCAAGCTGAAAGAAATTTCATACATTCACGCCGAAGCATACGCAGCGGGTGAGCTTAAGCATGGCCCTCTCGCGTTGATTGATGCCGACATGCCTATCATTGTTGTGGCACCAAACAACGAACTACTAGAAAAGCTTAAATCAAACGTAGAAGAAGTACGTGCCCGTGGCGGTATTATTTATGTATTCGCAGACAAAGACTCAGCGTTCAATTCTGACGAAACGATGCGTGTAATCAACGTAAATCATGTCGATGACGTGATTGCCCCAGTTGTATATACAATTCCACTACAGCTGCTTTCATACTATGTTGCGGTTATTAAAGGCACCGACGTAGACCAACCTCGAAACCTAGCAAAATCGGTAACGGTTGAATAAGTTAAAGCATCGAGGCCGGCTAATTAGCCGGCTTTTTTGTGTCTGTAATTTGTTTAATTACTGTTCACTGATGCAATTTGTATTGCAATTGATTAGGATGGATAAACACTCAGGCTAAGGATCATAACAATGAAAAAGCGCAGTGTTTTAACCTCTATAGGATTCTTCGTATTAGTGCTCAGCTCGGGGATTTCTTATGGGCAATCTTTTGATCTCATCATCAAAAACGCTATGTTGCTCGATGGTCTTGGTGGCAAAGCGGTTCACGCAGATGTTGGCATTGAAAGCGGCAAGATCACTAAAATTGGTGACATGACGGCTGACAAAGCTCAACAAGTTATAGATGCCAAAGGCAAGATTGTTGCCCCTGGCTTTATTGATTTACATTCCCATGCTGAGCGCTCAATTGCAGAGCTGCCTCGGCTCGATAACTTAGTACAGCAGGGTATTACCACTATTTTGGGCGGTAACTGTGGTTTTTCTCCTGTCGACTTTAAGCAATTTTTTGCGCAAACCGAGCGTTCACCTCTAGGGCCTAACTTAGCCTTATTAATTGGCCATAATGATGTTCGTAAAGCTGTAATGGGTGAAGAGCAGCGGCTTGCCAGCGCTGATGAGCTAAAAGCAATGCAAGTGCTGGTAGATAAAGCGATGCAGCAGGGGGCGTTTGGTTTATCGACTGGGCTTAAATATGTTCCTGGTGTGTACTCAAACTTTGCTGAAGTAAAGGTGCTTGCCGAAACCGCTCATGCTCAGCATGGATTTTTTGCCTCTCATATGCGGGATGAAGGCGCAGAGATTGTCACGGCGATGAATGAAGTGCTCGATGTTGCAAAAGAGACCGGTATTCCTGTGCATATCTCTCATCATAAGCTGATTGGTCATCCAAATTGGGGTGAGAGTAAGCAAACTATTCAAATGATCCGTGATGCTCGCAAAGCGGGTTTAGATGTCACTCTCGATCAGTATCCTTACACGGCTTCTTCTACGCGGTTTGCTATTTTATTTCCGGCATGGTCATTGGCTGGTGGCCAAGCTGAAGTTGAAAAGCGTCTACAAGATCCAGAACTAAGGCAAAAAATAAAACAAGGTTTGATCAAAAATATCCGTGAAGATAGAGGCGGTGGTGACCCCGCAAGGCTGCAAATAGCGCATTATGCGGCAAACTCTACATGGGATGGGCTAACCTTTGCTGAAGTATTAAAGCGTGAAGGGCGAGCGCAAAGTATTGATGAAGCCGCTGAACTTGCCATTGAAATTCAAGCAAATGGCGGTGCTCAGGGGATCTTCCACGCTATTAATGAAGATGATGTTAAGTACATTATGGCTTACCCAATTACCGCAATCGCCACCGATGCGGGTGGTTCAGAACTTGGTAAAGGCAACCCGCATCCAAGAGGATACGGCACCTTTCCTAGAGTACTAGGTCATTATGTGCGTGAACAAGGGGTGATTTCATTACCTGATGCAATACGTAAAATGACCAGTTTACCCGCAGCAAGAATGGGCCTAACTGACCGAGGAGTGATAGCACAAGGCTATGCTGCTGACATTGTCATACTCGACCCTGCGACGGTTGCTGATAAATCAACGTTTAGCGCACCTCATCAGTACGCAGAAGGAATTGAATACGTCATTATTAATGGCCAAGTCATTAAATCACCAGATGGCATGACAGGTAAAAGTGCTGGGCAAATATTGCGTCATACGCTTTAGTTAAAATAATGACTTACATATACTTTTTTACGAAAAAGTTCATAAGTTATCTTTGTTTGTACCTGCAATTCTGTTAGCTTAAAAAATTACCAATATTTCTTAAGGATAAGTCGTGCGACTATTTAAGTTACTCTATATTAGTGGTTTTTTATTCTGTACTAGCCATGTCATGGCTCAACCAGCCGCTGATGAGGCGGTTACAAATTACAGCCAACATACGCATACTATCGAATCAAGTAATCTTAGTGAGCAGCGCACAGTCGTTGTGCAATTACCAAAAAGCTACCAAACAGATCCAAACAAAAGATATCCCGTTATTTACCGTTTAGATGGGGCCGGTAATTTACCATTGATTAATGCTGTGCTTGAACGCTTACAACAAAATGATCAAGCGCCAGAGGTGATTGTAGTTGCGATTGAAAGCACTAATCGACTTAGAGATTTTTATCCTACAGTGAACAAAGAACCACAAGGGCCTGTTGGTGAAGGCGGTGGTGCAGCAAAGTTTTTAGCTTTCGTAGAGCAAGAACTGATGCCTTTGGTTAATAAACAGTATCGTACTCATGATTATAGAGTTATCGCAGGCGCCTCAGCTGCGGGTGTATTTGCTCTTTACGCAATGCAGGCTGACCCTCAGCTATTTCAAGCGCATATTGCTTATAGCCCTGCGGTATGGTGGAACTATGGCGCCCCGGCTAAGAGCCTAAAAACCTTTGTTACTAAAGCCAAAACTATTAACAGCTATGTATATATGAATATCGGCGAAGAAGCCGGCATTATGCGCGAAAGATACGATGATATGCAGCAAACAATGCAAAATAGTAAGGTGCAAAATCTGCGCTTTAAGAGCGATGCCTTTGCAGGCGTTTCGCATAACCTAACCTCAGCTGCTGGGGCATTTAATGCGTACCATGGCTTATTTTTATCTAAACATATGCCTCTGAGTGCATTGGGCGATGATGTTTCATCAATTGATGCTTATTATCAACGTTTATCTCAGCAATGGGGTGAACAAATAGCGCCACCAGACCGCGCTGTTAGGATGCTGGGTTACAGCTTAACGGATAACCAGCAATTTGAGCGGGCTATTGAGGTGTTTAAGTACAATATCAAAAACTACCCTAAATCAGCGTATGCACTGTCAGCTTTGTCATATGGCTATGAAATGCAAGGTAATATTCGCCAAGCATTAGTTCAAATCGAGGCTGCAATAGCCGTTGCAGATGACTCTTATCCTTACCCTGATTACTTAAAAGAGACAAAAACGAGGTTGCAAGCACAGTTGAGCAAGAGTTAAAAATATGGCCAACTTAAATGTTGGCTTTAAAGCACTTATTTTAATATTGAGCAATTACCATAAACCAGTTGCTGTTATTTAAAAGGTATTTAAAATCACTAATCCCTACTTAACGGCCAATAAATACGCTAAAATCGCAGGCTATTTTAGTAATGAGCCTACACCTTTTATGACCTCAACCGCAAACTCTAGCAATTTCAACGAACTTGGCCTTATTCCAGAGCTACTTGCTCGATTGGCTGATCTTGAATATACCCAGCCTACACCTATTCAGGCAAAAGCAATTCCAAGCATTTTAGCGGGTAGTGACTTAATTGCAGGAGCAAATACAGGTTCAGGTAAAACAGCGACATTTGCTCTGCCTATGCTGCAAAAGTGCTTTTTAGATAAGGGACTTAAAAAAGCACAAGGCAGCAAAGGTAACTTTGTATCAGGGCTTATTTTAGTGCCAACCCGAGAACTCGCGGTGCAAGTGGCCGATAGCGTTAAATCGTACTCTGCAAATTTTAATGGTGCGATTAAAACTGTCGCGGTATTCGGTGGTGTGTCGGTGAATGCGCAAATGCAAGCATTGCGAGGCGGTGCCGATATTATTGTGGCAACCCCAGGGCGTTTACTTGATTTGATTTCAAGCAATGCTATTAAGCTTGATAACGTAAACACCTTAGTGCTTGATGAAGCAGATCGCATGTTGAGTCTTGGTTTTACCGAAGAACTTGCTGAGCTATTAGCACTTATGCCCGCTAAAAAACAAACAATGTTGTTTTCAGCGACGTTCCCAGAGCAAGTAAAGCTATTAACCCAAAAGCTGTTAAATGACCCTGTAGAAATACAAGTTCAAAGCAAACAGGAGAGCACTCTAGTACAGCGTGTATTTACCGTTAATAAAGGTGAGAAGACCACTGTTTTAGCGCACTTAATAAAAAACCATAAATGGCGCCAAGTGTTGATTTTTGTGAATGCAAAGAAAGATTGTGGGCACTTAGCGAGTAAGCTTGAAAAGCGTGGTATTAATGCGCAGGTATTTCATGGTGATAAGGGCCAAAGTGAACGTACTCGCGTAATCGAAAAGTTTAAAAATGGCGAAATTGAGGTGTTAATTGCCACTGATATTGCTGCTCGTGGTTTAGATATTGCTAAATTGCCCGTAGTTATTAATTTCAATTTACCCCGCAGTCCTGCCGATTACATGCACCGTATTGGCAGAAGTGGCCGCGCCGGAGAAATTGGGTTAGCGTTATCACTGATTGATTATGAAGATTTCCATCATTTTAAAATTATCGAAAAGAAAAACAAATTACGTTTAGAGCGTGAAGAAGTGGCAGGTTTTACCGTAAACCAAGCAAACCTCGATGCCGCTAAAGCACTTAAAAACGACAAGCCCGTAGCGAAACCTGCGGGAACAGGTAAGAAAAAGAAAAAAAACAAAGCCAACCAAGAAGACGATGTTTGGAGTGGCTGGAAGAAACATTAAAGTCTTAAATAATGCTGCTTCGAAATAATACTTAATTATTTTAAGGAGTTAGACCTGTCGCTACCGTCGTTGAAAACGTCTTATTGATGACAGTATGGATGCAGGAGCAATTGTTGAGAGCAACGAAGTTTTTGCCTTGTTATCAACAAGGTTTAGTTGTCTTAAAATTGCTCACTAGATTAAGCGAGTTGTTAAGTAGAATCAGAGGTCTTGGTGATAATAGCTCAGGGTTTGTAGGGCAAGCGCAAATACATCTGCGCTGTTATCACCATTGACGTTTTTAACCACAGTCACCGCGCGTTGATGATCAACACACATAATGGTCATGGTAATGCCACCCATACTACCGCCAGAGTGCATTACCGCGTGTGGCATGTCGGCCATCAATGCTTGTAGTTCAGTATCATGTTGGTATTTTTCTCTTTGCTGATAGTTTTTGAAACCTGTCATCCAACCAATACCAAAATTGACCTGTTCACTATTATTGAGTGTGGCTGGGGTAAACATTTCATCCACTGTGGTTGCTTTTAGATAATTGCCTTGCGTGTGAGCTACTGCAAACTTGACGATATCACTTGGTGTTGCAATAAACCCACCGCCTGCCCATTTATAGCTGTGATCGGTCTGCGGTGAGTTAATTAAACGGCCCTGATCAACGCTATAAGGTCTTGCACGATGTGGGATCAGGGTAAACTGCTCATCAAAGTATGTGTCGTTTAACTTGAGTGGCGCGAAGACTTCTTGTTCGATAATTTGTCGAAAGTTGCGTTTCGGATCAGCGCCTTCCATCGCAGCGCTAACTAATGTCCAAGCGAATGTTGAATACTGCTGTTTGGTGCCCGGCTCAAACAGTAGGGGATCATCTTTAAACATGGCTAAAGCGCTATCAATATCGCCATACCATTTATTGAGCAAAAACTCATTGGCGCCTTTTTTGTAATGGCGGATCCCTGCGGTATGTGACGCGAGTTGGCGCAGTGTTAAAGTTGCGTGTTTCTCTGGCCAGTTAGTTACATAGTCGGTTACAGGTTTGTCTAAGTTAATCAATTCCTTGTCGTAAAGGCGCATCATAGCGGCAGTGGCAATAAGTTTAGAGACACTACCAATGCGAACTTTATGCTCTGGACTCATCAAAACTTGGTTTTCTATATCGGCAAAACCATAACCCTTTGCCGCGATTATTCCTGATTTATCAGCCACTGCGACAGTAATGCCCGGTACTGTTTTCGCACTCACCGCCGATTGAAAGGCGGCATCAATCGCTTGTGGTAGTTCAGCTGCGCTAGTGACATGGGCAGCAATCAACAGTGGTAGGCTGATGAGTGAACGAGCTATACGGTGTTTGAGCATGGCGGCATCCTTTTTGAGTAACCTTGCAGTCACTATTGTTATTATTTTTTAAGGCATTTTTAGATTGCTCAAATTTTCTCTAGATGACAACCCATAGGCGCTTAATTGCACATTTTTCACGTTGTGATGAACATTTAAAAAGAGCATAAATAATAACGATTGATTATTTTTTAGTTGCTTTCACTTTTTAAGGTGTTTACAATCGCCGCGATTTTAACCATTCACACACTGTAGAGGAGTAAACAATATGACTTATACAACTTGTTCCTTTGCAGGTCGTTTTCTTGCCTAGCTAGAAGCTATTTCTTTATTAGCTTTTCAAAGCTAAGCCTGATCAATTAATCAAAGACCTGCCAAATCATTTTTCGTTAGCATTTTTCTATTGCAGAGAAAGGAATTGGTATTATGGGCAAGTCCGTCCAAAAACTTACTGATAACGTTAGCCTTATTGCGTCTAAAGAGTCGTGGATTGAAGGGCTAGCAATACAACAATTAATTAAAACTTCTGAATTACCTGGTATGCACGCTGTAGCGGGTATGCCCGATTTACACCCAGGTCGAGGTTACCCCATTGGGGCTGCCTTTTTTACAGAAGGTAGAATTTACCCCGCTTTAGTAGGGAATGATATTGGCTGCGGTATGTCGCTTTGGCAAACCAATACTAAGTTAGCCAAGTTAAATGTAGATAAGCTCGCAAAACGCTTAAGCGATGTTGAACAGCCGCTAGATGAAAGTTGGCACACATTGATTAGCGAGCGAAAACATGAACTAGCTATCTCACAAACTGGTTTTGATAGTGCCCTTGGCACCATAGGTGGTGGCAATCATTTCGCTGAATTTCAGGCGATTGAAGAGGTGTTTGATCAACAAGCTTTGCTTGCTTTAGGCCTACAACCTAAACAACTGCAGCTATTGGTGCATTCTGGCTCTAGAGGGTTAGGGCAAGCTATTTTAGTTAAGCATATTGCAGAGCATAACCATGATGGCCTTGAGGTCGTGAGTGATGCCTTTACAGATTATATGGCTAAACATGACGAAGCACTGCGTTGGGCACAGTTAAACCGAGAACTGATCGCACGGCGTTTTTTACAAGCTATTCGTGCTGGTGGCGAAGAGGTTTTAGATGTAAATCATAACCTTGTAAGTCAATCACAGATTGCAGGACAAGCAGGCTGGTTACATCGAAAAGGCGCTACACCCAGCGATCAAGGGGCTGTGATGATCCCTGGCTCTCGCGGTGATTACAGTTACTTAGTTAAGCCAACGGCTGTGCAAAGCGTAAACTTACGCTCCCTTGCACATGGCGCTGGTCGCAAATGGAAGCGTGGAGAATGCCAAGGCCGTTTGAGTCACAAGTTTAAAAAGGAAGATTTATATCGCACTGCGTTTGGTAGCAGGGTGATCTGTAATGATAAAACGCTGCTTTATGATGAAGCACCACAAGCTTACAAAGACTGCCAAACAGTTATTGATGACCTTGTTGATGCAGGGCTGGTTACTGTAATTGCTAAATTAAAGCCTGTGCTTACCTTTAAAACACAAGGAACGTGCGGATGATCTTAGTGCAATTATCGTCAGGGACGGGTCCTTTAGAGTGTTGTAAAGCGGTTGCTATGGCTGTTAAGCGCCTTGAGGGTGATGCTAAAGCGTTAGCTATTAAGATGAATACTCTTGCTGTAGAGCAAGCTGAACTTTCAGGCTGCTACAAATCGGTATTGCTTGAATTAACTGGTGCTGAGCCGCAAATTTTAAAACAGTTTGCGCAGCAATGGCATGGCTCGATGTTGTGGGTTTGTCAAAGCCCATTCAGAGCAAGGCATAAGCGTAAAAACTGGTATTTTGGCGGTCAACTATTTGAAATAGCAGAGCAAAAATTTGATAGCGAGATCCGCTTTCAGCAATGCCGCGCAAGTGGCGCGGGAGGCCAACATGTAAACACCACTGATTCGGCTGTTCGTGCTACCCATGTTGCGACAGGAATTGCTGTTCGAGTAGAGAGTGAGCGAAGTCAGCATGCGAATAAGCGTTTAGCCCGAGCTTTGCTAATGCAAAAACTGGCAGAGCAAGCTCAGCAGGCTGCAAGCCAGCAGCAAAAGTCGCGTTGGCAACAACACAATGAGTTGCAACGGGGTAATCCGATTCGTACGTTTAAGGGCCCTGAATTTAGCCAGACTCACAAAGGAAAAGGTTAGCAAATAACATGGAAAATTTACTGTTTATATGTAGCCGTAACCAGTGGCGTAGCCCAACGGCAGAAAAGGTATTCAACCAATACAATGGCATTAAAGCCCGCTCTGCAGGTACAAGCCCACGAGCGAGGCACACGGTAACAACGGCTGATATTAATTGGGCAGATATAATTTTTGTGATGGAACATAAGCATAAACAACGCCTTAAAGCGCAGTTTAGCCGTTTATTGCAGCACAAGCCGATTCAGGTACTCGATATACCCGATGAGTACCAATATATGGATGAGGCACTCATTGAAACTTTAAAGCAGTCAGTTGATCACTATTTCGACCACACTGAATAATAAATAAAACGAGGATAGAACGATGTAATTCCATCAAGGCACAGCAATCCAAACACTTATAGTGACACTACTATGAGTACGTACTGCTGTGTCTATTTCTATGAAAGCTAAATGAATCTAGCTACTAATTAGAGTAGATATGGAGAAATATGATGAGAATTAAATATCCTCGTACCCCACACCTTCCATGGTCATTAGGGGCTACGAATGACGACGTAACGCAACGAGATTTAAGCCATTTTGTCGGCAAACAAGTTGTGGTCACGGAAAAAATGGATGGTGAAAATACCACCTTATACAATGACTACATTCATGCAAGATCGATTGATAGCCGCTTTCATCCATCGCGCGCGTGGGTAAAAGCACTGCAAGCGCAAGTCGGTTATAAAATACCAATCGGATGGCGTATTTGTGGTGAGAACCTTTATGCAAGGCATTCAATCTCATACAACAATTTGCCAAGTTATTTTATGGCTTTTTCTGTGTGGAATGAGCTCAATCAGTGTTTAAGTTGGCAAGACACTAAGCAGTTTCTTGCAAGCTTGGGGCTAACAACACCAAAGGAGCTGTATGTTGGTCTTTGGTGTGAGCAAACAATTAAAGCTATTTCGATAGATACGGTGAACCAAGAAGGCTATGTGGTGCGACTTGCTGAAGGTTTTCATTACAAAGATTTTGCAAGTGCGGTAGCTAAGTGGGTTAGAAATAACCATGTAACCACCGAGCAGCATTGGATGTACGCAGACGTTATTGCAAATGGTTTACAAAAATCGGCAGGGGGCAAGTATGGAAAAAGTTGAAAACTGGTTAGCCAGCCTTGAGCTGCAAAATACTCCTAGTTTTGCCGAATGTGTAAAGAATCTAGGGTGCTTTTTTCCGTTATTAAATGAATTTGAGCAAACAGAGCAGGATTCAATTTGGCATGCAGAAGGTAATGTCGCAATACATACTGATTTAGTGCTTAAAGCTGTTTATGAGTTGCTTGCAGCTGAGGCTTCTCATATCACAGGTAAAAAGCGACAAGTATTGATTTTATCTGCCTTACTGCATGATATAGCCAAGCCATTGACCACCCGAAAAAAGGAGATTCAAGGTCAGTTAAGGGTTGTAGCTCCGTTACACGAAGAAATTGGTGCAAGTTATTTAGCAACGAAGTTGATAGAGCTTCCGCTTGAGCACAGTGTGATCATGGTAATTATGGGCTTGGTGGGTTTTCATCAAGTGCCAAAACGCCTTGTGATTAAAAATCAAGAGTTTAGTGATTATTTCAAGTTGTCACTAAATGCAGACTTAGAACTTCTCTATTGGCTTGAATTAGCCGATATGCGCGGTCGAGTTTGCAATGACTTGGCAGTACAGCTTGATTTGTTAGAGCAGTATCGCATGTTTGCACAAGATTATGAGTTATGGGGGGTAACTAATCCCACAACTACATATTTAGCGCGGATACAGGTTAAGCCTACTAAGTCAGAGCAAACATTGTTGGATGGTTATGCCATAAAACAGTTAGCTGATGGAGACATTAAGCTTGTCGAAGAAGCCATTGCGAAAAACTATACAACCTGTCAGCAGTACAGTCATTGCTACATTATGTGTGGTATCAGCGGCAGTGGAAAATCAACTTGGATCGCAAATAACTTAGTCGATTTTGAAGTCATCTCACTTGATGACATTAGGGCTGAAATTAACGGTAAACGTAGCTGCCAAAAAAGTCGCGGGCAAGTTTTGCAACTTGCTAAGCAACGCTTTAAAAAGGCACTAGCTGAAAAAAGAAACCTAGTGTGGGATGCCACAAGCACCCGTAAAGACTTTAGAGAACCATTGATTGAGTTAGCTATTAATTACGGGGCATTAGTCACATTAGTGGTATTTCAATTAAGCGCTAAAAGCTTAAAACAATACAACCACAATAGAACGTTTAGCGTCAGTGATGACGTGCAGCAAAATCAGCTTAAAAAGTTTGAATGGCCTTGGCAAAGCCAAACACATAGACAATTAGTGATTGGCGAAGCAGGGCAGCTACTTTATCAATTTGGTCGTTTTTAATTGTTACAAAATAGGCTCGCATTGCGAGCCTATTCTTTGTTTTTTAAGCGCTTATTTAAAAAATAATCTAGATAGAATAGGCCAACACTAATCGTAGGAACGAGCACCCATACAGGGAGTTTTATCAGGCTTCTTAATATCATTATTGGCATCAAGATAATAAATGAAAACGTACCCAGCCCTCCATCATCATAGGAAGTGCCACTCTCCCATGTTAATGAAATCAATCCCGCTATTAATATCAGGCTTGCTAAAATTGCGGGTAAACGCAAAGTAATGAGCTTTTTCATATAATTCCTTTTTAATTTTAAATAACAAAACTATTCGCTCTCGTATCGCATAAGTGTCGTTTTAAACAACTGATTTAAAGCATCAAAATCGACGACTTTCTTCTTTACGTTAGCTGTGTAGTTTTTATGCCGTGTTAACTCTGCTTCGATAAACTCATTAATTACAGGCACAGCTGGCGCGTATTCTTTTTCTAGGCTTACCCGTTTTCGGGCGAGCAAATCTGAAATCGCAGCATCCAATGCTAGGTTGTCTTTGACAAGCTCCCTTAGTTTATCAAACTCAATCGGAGCTGGTTCATCGTATTTTTCGAGCCACATAATCGCCAGTAGTGGTCGCAATACGTAAAAGTATTTTTTCAGCGGAACGTGTTCTTTTTTTAGATACTCTCTAAAGTTACCTTTTGCCATATGCAAGTAATGATAAATGCCTTTATGAGATGACACTATCTGTGGCATTAGTCGCTTTGCATGTGCAGCAAAAAAGCCATCATCAACATACACTATGGGTGATTGTAACCACTCAATAAACGCGGGATTTGATTTGCTGAATAGTTTTAGTGCTTTACGAATATCCCAACCATTTATATCGATTTCATCGACGATTGGGTATTCAATTACATCTCTTTGCTCTTCAACATCAATTGCTACATACCAATCTTTAGCATGCGCATAAATAAAGCGCACATCATAATCACTGTTAGGACTTGCAAATCCCCATGCTCGGCTACCCGACTCAATAGCAAATAACACTTTAACGTTATGTTCTGCTTCTGCCGCTTTTATGCGTCGCATTATTTCAGCTCTAACACTGTCATCGATTGCTGAGTGTGCTGTTGTGTTATTCATTTTGTTTCCTTACTAATTTGCTCCGTGAAGTAATCACGTAGTTGCTTTATTTCTGCTTCGCGAACTGCTTTTCCGATGGCTATGCCGCTTTTACCTTGGCGTATTGCTTGTTGCACAAGTGCTTTTTTATCTAGCTTGTTTAGTTGTTTTACTAAATCCAGTGCAAGTGTTCGTTGAGCATAAGGCCGATGTATAAAACTTGGTCCCCGTCCTTGCGCATCACACTGACACGCATCCAAAAACTGCAAAAACCGCGCAGGCTTATTTTGCGCATTTAGCTTGTCGACAAGTAATTTATGTAATGTTTTTGGTGTTAGCTGTGCGATTTTGTGACAACGCGTATGATTGTCACTGGTTAATGCTGCCAGCTCATAAAACCGTTTAGGCACTTTTAAACGCTGACAAAACGTCTTGATCACTGCTACGCCGCGTTGTTCATGGCCATGTAAATTACCGTTTAGCTCAAAGCTCGTCGCCTTGCCAAAATCATGCGTTAATGCGGCAAAGCGAGTTTCTACATCAAAATTTAGCTGAGCCGCTCTTTGCAAAACTAAAAGTGTGTGGGTGTAAACATCGCCCTCAGGGTGGTGTTCTTTTGGTTGGGGAACACCACTCATTGAAACCATACAGCGTCTTGAAGTAAAGCTCAGGGTGAGGCTCAGCAAGTGCTTTTTCGGTTTCTTTCCAAACCCGTTCTGGCGTTAAATAAGCTAACTCACCTTGTTGGTGTATTTGCATCATTAATGCCTTGGTATCAGGATGTATAGTAAAGCTTTCACCAAAACGAGCTAAAAATCGAGCCACTCTCAGTACACGTAATGGATCTTCAGCAAATGCGGCTGATGTATGTCTAAGTACCTTGTTATTTAAATCTTGTTGGCCGTTGAATGGGTCTATAAGCTCGCCATCAGCACTCATCGCCATTGCATTGATAGTTAAGTCTCGTCGCGCAAGGTCGTCTTTTAGAGTTACGCTGGTACTGGCATTCACCGTGAACCCTTTGTAACCACGACCTTGCTTTCGTTCAGTGCGAGCGAGGGCATATTCTTGCTTGGTGGTTGGATGTAAAAATACTGGAAAATCACTACCAACAGTTTCAAAACCTAGGGCTAACATGGTTTCTGGTGTTTCACCCACAACAACAAAGTCTTGATCCGCTGCCGCTCTGTTTAGCAACTTGTCGCGAACTGCACCACCGACTAAATAAACTTGTTTTAATGTGTTTTCCATTGCCGATCATCCTAATTAGGTATCAGTTAATAATACCTGCCATAGGTTATCATCAAGCTGAGTAAAAGTTATCTCTACATGCAAAAGCGTTTTTATGACCTCTGCATTGGTTAAGCTGTGCAAGCTTGGTTCACTGGTTTTGAACTCGCCTTTACCGGCTAAAGCTAATGGCAAGAGCAACTGATCTGCCAGATGTTCTTCTACTGCCGCTGCTGATTGGGTAAATTGTTTAACCTGCTTTACCGCTTTGAGAGCCACTTTTTGTGCTGCAATACCATGTTGACCAATAACTTCAAAAATACTGTTATGGGTGTCTGATGTTATCTGTAGCTGCAAGCTGTTTCCTGCTCCAATACTTTCTACTCGAGTTATCATTGTTTCAGCGCCTGTCCAATCAAGGTATTGTTTTACAGTGCTAATTTCACGCTTCGCAACATGCCCCGGTAACTTGTTAACAAGTACTTTAATCGCCTTTTTGGCATCCTTCGTTGGCTGTGCAAAATGCGCAAAGGGCTTTAATGTTTCACACGGGTAAATGGTTAAC
Organism: Pseudoalteromonas sp. HF66; assembly: GCF_011806445.1. Taxonomy (NCBI): domain Bacteria; kingdom Pseudomonadati; phylum Pseudomonadota; class Gammaproteobacteria; order Alteromonadales; family Pseudoalteromonadaceae; genus Pseudoalteromonas; species Pseudoalteromonas sp. HF66. The sequence continues at coordinate 192,746 of NZ_JAATOU010000007.1, read as the reverse complement.
TGCCATTTGCCACCACCGGCAGGGTAAAAGCCATACTTGGTAACAGTGAGCTCACAATACACCCCCATTTTTGCTAAAGCTGGCAAATAACAGTGCTCAAAAAAGCACAGTGAAGGTGACATGCCATTATGTGTGCCACCTTCAAAGGTTATGGTAGAGGGCTGCTTTGCTGTCGCTAATGCCAGTAATACAGTTTGGCATACCAGCGTTGTACTGCCTGCTGTGCCAATCGCAAAGTGATAATCACCCGCTTTTATTTGTTTAGGCGCAAAGCGAATATGGTTTGAGCTTAGTTCAACTCCTGCTGTTTCGGCATCACAGATTTGTTGTGCTGCTAACACACAGGTTAGGTGTTGGCGTAACAGGCCAGGCTTTTTTCGCTTGGCCCGAATATTAACAACTTCAATGGCTTGCTTGGTTAACATTGATAAGGTGAGGGCGGTGCGAAGTACTTGCCCTCCGCCTTCACCTTGTGCACCATCAATTATTAAATAGTTCATTATCATCCTTTTACGCAGACTATTTGTTTTAGTGTATGTACAACCTCAACCAAGTCTTGCTGTGCTGCCATAACCTTTTCAATATCCTTGTACGCATGCGGAATTTCATCAATCACCGCAGCATCTTTGCGGCATTCTACCCCTTGGGTTGCCGCTATTTGATCTTGAATATTAAAGACCTTTTTAGCTTTTGTACGTGACATGACTCGGCCGGCTCCATGACTACAGCTATTAAAGCTATCTGGGTTTCCTAAGCCGCGAACAATAAAAGAGCGCGCTCCCATACTTCCGGGAATGATCCCCATTTCACCATTTTGTGCACGTACAGCTCCTTTGCGTGTTACAAAACAATCTTTGCCAAAGTGATGCTCACGCGAGATATAGTTATGATGACAGTTAACAGCAAGCTCCGCGGTTTCAAAAGCGATAGGGATTTGCTTTTTAAGCGCTTTGATAGCGTTAAACATCATGATCTCTCTGTTTTTAGCTGCAAAATCTTGCGCCCATTCCACAGCCTCAACATAGTCATCAAAGTATTCGCTTCCTTCTTTCAGATACGCAAGATCCATATCAGGTAAGTTGATTTGATGACGCTCCATCTCTTTTTTAGCCAGCTCGATAAAGTAAGTGCCTATGCGGTTACCAACTCCTCGGCTACCTGAGTGCAGCATGATCCAAACTGCATTGTTTTCATCTAGGCAGAGCTCTAAAAAATGATTGCCTGTGCCCATCGTACCTAGGTGATTTACATGATTACTGTTTTTAATTGCAGGGTGCTTAGCGCAGATTTTTTCAAACCGCTTCTCAAGTTTTTGCCACTCACCTGCAACAACATCAGGAATATTATGCCAAGCACCTCTGTCGCGAGCCCCTCTACCTCGGCCCGTTCGACCATGTGGTACCGCAGCTTCAAACGCATGACGAATTGCCGCCAGATTATCGGGCAGTTGCGAAGCCGTTAACGTTGTTTTAGTTGCAACCATGCCGCAACCAATATCAACACCTACCGCTGCGGGGATCACTGCATCTACAGAGGGAATGACGCTACCTATTGTGGCGCCTTTGCCCATGTGAACATCTGGCATGACCGCGATATGAGAATGAACTAGCGACATTTGCGCAATATTATTTAATTGAGCAATAGCTGCATCTTCAAACGGTACGCCTTTTGTCCATGCCTTTATAGGTACCTGTCCTTGTTGTTCGATTGTGTTGTAGTTATTACACATAATTTGATTCCTTACTCGTCCTAGCCTGTTAGGCTATTTTTACGACCCCGTTCATTAGCCCTTCAAGGCCGCCATAAACGGTTAAGTTATTTATTTTTTCTGCGACTTTCTCTAATGCCTCTAACTCTTTAAGGCGCATTAGCGTCGGGTTGTTCTCAATTACTTTCGCGGTGTTGTGTAAGCTGCGTGTTGCTGATGTTTCTTCACGTCGCTTTATTACATTTGCCTCAGCTGCTTTTTGCGCTTCGACTACTTGATTTAAAATGGCTTTCATCTCGCCCGGTAAAATAATGTCTTTCACACCAACGCCAGATAGAGCAATACCAATCTCCTTAAGTTGTTCAATCACCAGCTCTTTCACTGTTTCATTGATATACAACTTATCTAATAAGATATCATCGAGCGTTTTTGTACCAACCGCTTCTCTGAGTGCTAGTTGTAGAGTTTTGTAGATGAATTCATCCAATTTATCTACGCTCTTTGCTGCAAGCTCAGCATCCATCAGCTTGATATTGGCAGTTAAATTAATGCGTAGGCTAACTCGGTCTTTGCTGAGAATTTCTTGCCCAGATACTTCTACGCTTTGTGTTCTACAGTCATAACATTTCACTTCAATATCATGGTTAAATTGCCAATAGGCATGAATGCCTGGCTGCAACTTGCCAATAAAGTGGCCGTTAATGTAAAGTAAGCCTACATGCTCTTTCGCGACTTTAAACTCGGCAATCGGTTTGATTGCGACTGTTTTTTCGCTTCTAATTAAGCGAGTTGCGCTATTTGCACCTGCTCGATTAACTAAATTTAATAATTGTTCAGGCACCGCTTGTGTGCTGTTGAGAGTAATTCTTTCAAGTTTTATAGCCCCTGCATCTTGCCAAATATATAAGTGCTCACCAGGAGCGACGATCCCTTGTAGTAAATCATCCACGTACAACATACCTAGTTCGTTGTTCTCAAGTTTCCAATGACTTATATGCTGTTGCAAGATTGGGTTATTGCGGTACAAACGTTCAGTATTTCGCTCTGAGAAATACAGCGAGTTAATATCAAAGGTGACAAACTCAAGCTGCTTGTGAAAATCCCAATAACGATGCTTTCCTGGTATTAACACGTCTGTTAGTTGCTGGTCTTTAAAAACGAGCACTCTTTGGTTCTCTGCTACTAATTGTGTTTTTCTTAACATGTTCTATTTCCTTATTGATTGTTAGCAAGTGTGTATTTGTTAACTGAAAAAGGCTTTGGACGTCGCAATAACAGGGAGCATCCGGCTTGCTGTTATCGTTCATGCTTAAGCGTTTATCAGTCAGCGCAAACAACGACTTACTAACATTTAAAGTTACGATTTTGACTAAGGCGGGATTTGAACCCGCAACATCCAAATTGGTTTTGGTGCTCTACCTGTTTGAGCTACTTATAGTATTAAGATGGGAATCGAACCCATGACCGACGAAATCATTTCGCTGCTCTACCTCTGAGCTACATTAATAGTTTTGTGATTAGGCATACGTGTTCACAGTGTGTAACGCACCAGGGTGATATTTGAATCACTCCTAATTAATCACACTTCTCTATTCCAAGAGCTGTGCCACAACTAAAAAAGATTGTTTTTATTTTATAAAGAACTGATTTTTATGTTTTTATTCTATTTTTGCAGTTTGTGTTGTGTGATGAGGTACTTGACGATAGTGTTATTTGGTATTTAAATAGATATAGTTTCTATCTGTAAGGATACATTTTGAAAAGTACGATTGTGGTGAGTATTCTCGGAACTCAATTAGACTATGTGGGTAAGCGCGTTGACCGTTGGGCAAGATGGCGACCCAATGTCAGTTTATGTAGTCAAGAAGAGTTCATCGTTAATAAGCTGTATATGATGCATGATACTCATAGCTCGCGTTTAGCGAATAATGTTGCAGTAGATATTGAGTCAGTTTCCCCAGAAACCACGGTATGCCTTGAAAATATTAACTTTATAGACCCTTGGGATTTTGAAGAGGTTTATGCCAAGCTCTATGATTGGTGCCATCAACAGCGTTTTGATACTGATCAGCACGATTATTTTTTTCATATCACGACTGGCACCCATGTTGTGCAGATATGTATTTTCTTATTAACCGAGAGTGGTCATTTTCCTGGGCGTTTAATTCAAACATCACCCGATAAGCATAATCAAAATAAAGCGACAGGTAAGATTCAAATTATTGATTTGGACTTATCTAAGTATGATCAACTTGCCACTCGTTTTGATAAAGAGCATTTAGAAGGTAATGTATTTTTAAAAGGCGGTATTCAAACTAAAAACAGTGCATTCAATAAGTTGATTGCGCAGATTGAAGTTGTGGCAATTCGTTCAGATGATCCTATGCTTCTGACGGGCCCTACGGGAGCTGGTAAAAGCCAGTTGGCAACGCGAATTTATAAACTGAAAAAGAAGCGCGCCATTTTAAAAGGTGAGCTTGTGTCGGTTAACTGTGCCACGTTACGTGGTGAAAATGCCATGGCTGCTTTGTTTGGCCACACAAAAGGGGCCTTTACTGGTGCTCAAAGAGAGCGAAGCGGTTACTTACTCACTGCAAATAATGGTGTGCTGTTTTTAGATGAAATTGGCGAGCTTGGTTTAGAAGAGCAAGCAATGCTGTTACACGCCATTGAAAATAAGACCTTTCATCCAGTGGGCAGTGATCAAACTGTTGCGAGTGATTTTCAACTCATAGCTGGCACTAACAAAGATTTAAAAGCCGAAGTCGAAAAAGGGCTGTTTCGTGAAGATTTATTAGCGCGTATCAATTTGTGGAGCTATCAGTTACCGGCATTAAAAGACAGAAAAGAAGATATACCAGCCAATATTGACTATGAAATGGGTTTATTTGAGCAAAAAACTGGGCAGCGAATTCAATTCAATAAAGAAGCAAAGCAGCTGTTTGAGCAGTTTGCTATGTCGAAGCGAGCGGTATGGCGTGGAAACTTTCGTGATTTAAGCTCTGCAATTACTCGTTTATGTACTTTAGCGAGCTCTTCGCGTATCACCGTTACTGATGTTAATGACGAAATCGCACGGTTACAAGACTCATGGCAATCTAATGTGCAACCTAAAGCGTCTAATTGCCTTGCTAACTATTTGTCAGAAGAGCAAATAGCGAATTTAGATCAGTTTGATATTGCTCAGTTAAATTATGTGCTTAGTATTTGTGAGCAGCATTCAAGCATGGCCTCAGCTGGTCGTGAATTATTTGATGTGAGTCGTACCAAAAAAGCACAAGCCAATGACTCAACTCGATTACAAAAATACTTACGTAAATTCAATTTAGCATGGTCTGACTTAGCTTAAATTATTTGTATATACAAGTTTAAATATTAGATATTTAGTAAAAATAAACCCCGCATCTTTGCGGGGTTTTTACTTTTTAACAACCAGTTAAGAATTAAAAGTCAGTCGGTGCTGGTGGCACGGTGAGAGGCTTTTTCGGATTGTCTTTTAGCTCTTTTAAAAGCTCTTCTACGGCACGTTCAATCGATGGATCTTTACCTTGGTAGATGAGCTCTGGGCGGTCAACTACCTTGATATCAGGGGTGACGCCTTCGTTTTCGATGATCCAGTTGCCATCGTTATCTAAAATGCGGAATGTTGCCGCGATAACTTGGCCGCCGTCGACAAGACTTGGGTTACCCGAAATACCAATTAAACCACCCCAAGTACGGGTACCAATGAGCTTACCTAACCCAGCTTGACGGAAGTAGTAAGGAATAGCATCACCGCCAGAACTTGAGTAACCATTGATCAGCATGGCTTTTGGACCATCATGAGCAAATTGTGGGGTTTTAGTTGGCTCAACTCCACGGCGTTTCCAATAGTTAAGCGGTTTACGGCCAAGCCAAGTGATCATGTGTTCAGGAATAAAGCCGCCGCCATTGTATCGGTCATCAATAATCATGGCGTCTTTGGTGGTTTGCGGCATGTAGTTTTTAAACATGGCGCGGTTACCTTCGTAGGCTGTATTTGGTAAGTGAACATATCCAATACGACCATTTGATAGCTTATCAACGTAGGCTGCACGAGAGTTAACCCAGTCTAAATAGCGCAAGCCTTGCTCGCTAGCTACAGGCTTAACGGTAACTTGCCATGCACCTTTGCTGCGCGGTTTACTGTTAAGGACTAGCTCAACTTGCTCACCTTGAGTGTTCTCTAGTAATTCGTAGAAGTTAGCAACGTCTTTTACTGAGCGGCCATTTACGGCAATGATGAAGTCGCCGTTATGTGCTTTTACCCCTGTTGTACCAAGTGGTGAGCGGAAGTCTTCATGCCAGTTTTCACCTTGGAAGATTTGCTCAATTTTTACGTATCCAGATGGATCGCTGGCAAGTTTTGCACCTAATAAACCATGCTTTTTACGCTCTGCTTTAGGCATATCACCCGACTGCACATAAATGTGGCCTGAGTTAATTTCACCTGCGATTTCACTGAGAATGTAATCTAAGTCACTACGGTGTGAGATAGCATCAGCCATAGGTTGATACTTGGCTAAAATTGCGTCCCAATCTTGGCCGTGATGGTTTTCATCGTAGAACCAATCACGCAATGTACGCCAGCCTTCAACATACATTTGTTGCCATTCAATCTGTGGCTCAATTTTTAAGGTCATGTTACTAAGATCTAGCTTATTTGCTGCTAGGTCTTGTTTTGCTTTTGGCTCAATTAAGCTGTAATCGTTACCCGCATGCACAAGCAGGTGTTCACCGTTGCTTGAAATAGTGTAGCTGCTTACCCCTTTAGCCACAGTTTCAAGCTCGCTGTCGTGAGCTGTGCCTATTAATTGTAGGCCGCCATTAGCCAGTGTTAGCACGCCATCTTTGACTGCCGTTAAACTGCGATAATCCCCTGCTGGTGCATTTAAAGCGGTTACACGTTGCATAAAGTCGCTGCTTTGCAGGGTATTTTTCGCTTTCTTGTCTTCATTTTTTTGTTTATCGCTGACGATCGCTGTTTCGTCACTTTGTAGCGCGATAAGCGGTTTGATACTGTCATTTACGGCAGCGGCATAAATACGCGTTGCACGATTAAACATGTAGTCAAACTCATAGCTGCTGAAGGCTAAGTTAAAGTCGCGCTCAGAGCTAAAGTAGAGGTATTGGCCATCAGGAGAGAAAGTTGGGTTTTGCTCATTGGTCATTTCATCCGTTAAGCGAGTCACTTTCTTTTTATCAATATTGTAGTGCCACAGTGAGGCATAGCGGTTTTCATTGTTTTTCACAAACACAATGTCTTCGCTATTTGGCGACCAAGTATATTGGCGAATGCCTTCTTCATCGTAGATGCTGGTATCAATTTTGTGTTGTTTACCCGATTTTGCGTCTATCCACCAGAGTGTGTGGTTCTTATCTGCAAATAACAGCTTTGAGCTATCTGGTGACCAAATTGGCGTAAAGCGCCAAATAGTTCCATTGCTGGTTAGCTGCTTGGTGGCATTATTTTTACTGCGATCTTTTAAGTAAATTTCGTATTCGCCACTTTCATCGCTCATATAAGCAATATAACGACCATTTGGCGACCAACTTGCGTCAATTTCGCGGCCTGTTGCTGTGTAAGATAAGTTACGCGTTGGGCCCTGTTTAACTGGTACGCTAAATAGCTCACCGCGGGCAGTAAAGAGCGCACGTTTACCGTCATGAGAAATCGACATTGAGTCGATAAAGTCGCTGACATTTTTTGTGTACGGCATGGCATATTGACGCACACCAGCAATGTTAATGCTCAGCTTAGTGCTTTTTTGAGTTTGTGGGTCAAAGCGATAAAGGTAGCCACCATTTTCATAGACAACGGCATTTGGGCCTGCTGATGGCCACAGTACGTCAAAGTTTTTATGGTTGGTTAGTTTTTTCGGCTCAGCGCCTTTTTGGTATTGATACAGGTTAAGGGTGTAATCACGATCAGATACAAAGTAAATGTTATCGCCAACCCAGGTTGGTTGCTGATCGGTAGCGCGGTTACTGGTTAGCTGCTCTGAGGTATTGCTTTTTAAATCGTAAACCCAGACATCTTGTGCACGACCGCCACGGGTGCGCTTCCATGTACGAAATTCACGATCAATTGGCGTGTAAACATATTTACTCCCATCTGGCGAAAGCATGCCACCGCCCGTTTCTGGAATAGCTAGAGGCTGTTCAAGGCCACCGTCAGCAGGCACCATGTATGGACGACCCATACGCTTACCCCACGGTGTGCGATTAGCACGAAATACCACATTTTTGCCATCTGGTGTCCAATCGAGAACACGATAATCAAAACCGCCGCGTGGTGGCATTGGGCCAACATCGTTGTAGTAAGTCAGCTGTTTTAAGCCTGAGCCATCGCTGTTAATGACATATATTTGGCGGCTGCCATTGTACTCAGCCGCAAAGGTAATGCGTTTACCGTCAGGTGAAAACTTAGGGAAGGTTTCAAAGCCAATATGGTCAGTTAAGCGTTTGCTCTCGCCTGTTTGCGTATTAGCAATGTAAATATCGCCACCGTAAACAAAGGTAACATTTTGATTATGAATATCTGGAAAACGCAGTAAGCGCGTGTCTTTAGTTTCGTAAGCTGATGCCCAAGGTGCCAGTGTCGCAGCCATGGCCAGTGCCAACGTTGTTAGTTTTTTCATGGGATTACATCCTATTTTGGGAACTGTTACATCATAACTATTCAGTTTCAAATAGCGATGCTGATGCGATGAAAGTCTGTTACAAAATATGAATAAAAAAGGTTGGCAGTAAATGCCAACCTTTGCGAGCTATGTCATACCATAAAACATAACTTCTTAGTGGTCGTGATCATCACTTTCTTCTGCGATACCTAACCAAGTGATGGCGCTTGGTGCAAAGGTCAATTCAAGATCACCTTCAATTTCAAGGTCTTCGATATGTACTTTTAGTACGTGCTGAGCAATCGGGTCAGCAACGTAAGCAAACTCGCTATTTTGTGACACAGTCATGCTAAAGTTCATGCCTTCTGGCATCGCTGTTATGTCTTCTTCAGTAATATCTACTTTACCTGCAAGCTCCCAGTGCATGTGGCCGTCGTGCTCATGGGCTGCAAGCACGTTTAAAAAGCCTAAGCTATCAAGAACCAAAAAGTGCTCACCGCTTCCTGAGAATGAGTAAGAAACAGCGCTTGCGCCTTCATCAAGTTGCCACTCTAGGGCTTCCATTTCAGCTTCGCTCGGATTGATGCTCACAAAAACTGCGGCTCCGCCACCATGACCAGATGCAACACCAATAAAGCCGTTGCTTGATTCATGACCATATAAAGTACCGATTCTTAAATCGCCAACCGCTTCAATATTTGCGATTTTTTCTGCATGGTATTCATCGTCATGCTGGTGTGCTACCAGAACACCGCCGCCACAACCAAATGCTACATAATCATGGTTTTGCGCTGCACCGTGTAAATCAGGGCAGGTAACTTCAATTGTTTGTTCAAGCTCATATTCACCATCATGTAGATGGAAAACACCAATTTGATCCGGCAGGATTTTCGCATTAGAAGTGCTTTCGCTATCAGCACGACGTAATGTAGCAACGAGGTGCTCACCTCGAGGTTCTGCAACACCATGCATATTGATGTCGTACTGAATACCCGTAAGTGTTGTTGTTTCGTTTGCAATGTCGTTATCGGTTAATACTTCTACTGAGGCAACGGTACCTGTATCGGCATTACCATCGTAAAACACGGCCATTTGGCCATCATGTTTAACGATGTGAGTAGGGCGACTGCCGGTTGTTAGCTCATAGTTACTAAATGCTGGGCCTTGTTTATAGTCATGTAAATGGTCGCCATGATTTTCGCGCCATAAACCGCTATCAATAAAGCCTAAGTAATCTTGGCTGCGGTTAGCAATAACGGCATAACGGTAGTTTGGTGAAACATTTAGTGAGCTTGAATCATGGATAAGCGAAAACGTTTCTAGTAATGAGTCGTCATCTAAATCAAAGATATTCGCTTCGTTGCTATCAGCTGCTAAAACCGCTAAACGACCCATTGAGTCAATGGTATAACCGTCATCATGATCGTGATCATGGTCATCACCACTGTCGTCAGGAACCTCGATAGGGTCTTTCTCAACAATATTTGTTTCTGCGTCACCACATGCGGTGATCAGGGTGCTACTAATTGCCAGTGCCAATAGTTTTAATCTAAATAAGTGTGTCATGTAGGTTTCCTTTATTTGTAATTATGTTTTAGAAGTAGCCGCGAACACCAAGCGCAAAACTGCGCCCAGGACGTGGTGCAATATTTTTTAAGAATGAGCTATGAACGCGAGCTTCTGTGTCCGTTAAGTTTGTGCCTTTTAAATACAGCGATAGGTCTTGGTTCAGTACCGATAAGTCATAAGAGATGCTGGCATCAACGAGGGTGTAGCCGTCAGTTGTGGTTTCTTCATGCGCTATGCGGTCTTGTTCTTGGTAGCGTGTAACGTGAATATTTGCCGTTAGATTCTCTGTTTGATAGCTAAACTCGGTACCAAAACGCAGTGGTGGAGTACGCGGTAAATCTCCACCGTCTTTTAGACGAGCACGTACATAATCTGAGAATAAATCGACTTTTAATTCGTCGGTTAGCTGCCAAGCAACTTGCGCTTCAAAACCATGTAAAACAACATCGTCTGTTTTAAATAAATAAACGGGTAGTTCAGATGAATGATCGTGCTCATCTTCGTGGTTATGTTCGTCACCATGGTCGTGGTCATGACCGCTTTCAGCGTAAAAACCTGTGTTGATCTGGTAATAATAGTTATCTACTTGGTTGTAAAATGCATTGAAGATAAAACCAACATCACCCTCGGTTTTACGAAATGTAAGGTCGATATTATTTGCAGTTTCTAAATCAAGAGCTTCTTGTGAAAGCTCAAAATGACCGTCATGAGTATCGAAAAGCGCACCGACTTCATAGGTTGCTGTGCCTATGTGTGGGCCGAAAGATAACAGCTCAGAAGCAGACGGAGCTCGCTCAGAACGCGATACCGATAAACCAAGGTTATAACCCGGAGTAAAGTCCCATACCACCCCTGTTGATAAACTCACCGGTGTGAACTCTTGGGCAACATCAAATACACGTGTGTAGTTTGATTCTTCGTGTTCATGTTCGTGGTCATGGTCGTGCTCATCGCCTTCTTCATCATGAGCATGGGCGTCAATTTCTGGTAACAGCACATTGTTAGCATCAATAGTGACTCGCTCAACACGGCCACCTAATTGCACTAAAAAATCACCAAAATGCTTTTCTTCCATAATTGCAAAGGCAATACTTTCAGTAACAGAAGGGGGGGTGAAGGCTTCAGAGCCTTGTGCTTCAACATCACTTTTTTTGTAATGAAAGCTAACGCCACCATTCCACTCATCAAATTGGCTATGCAGAATGTCAACGCGAAGCTCATTGGTTTCGTTTTTGAAGGTTGTGCCTACTGAACCGTGTTCGATTTCAGCGTGTTCGTAGTCTGTGTGGCCAGCACGTAAGTTAATTTTGCTTAGCCATTCACTGTCGATATTGTATTCACCAAGTAGCTGGATTTTGGTTTGCTCGAGGTCTGCAAAAACGGCTTCTTCTTCGCTGTGCACCTCTTCGTGGTCATGTTCTTCATGCTCTTCTTCACCATGTGTATGGCCAGGAATACCGTATTGGCGGTTAAACTGCTCAACCGCAACACCAAGGTAACCTTGCTCAAATAAGTAACTAGTACCAACAGTAAAGCCATCTGAGTCTTCATTACTGTTTTCTACTACGTACTTTGAGCTGCGCTCGGTGTCGTCAATATCGGCAGCAACAGGTACTTCGTAATCGTCTGATTCACGCCAGAATGCATCAGCATAAAAGGCAAATGACTCTGTTCCTGTGGTGGCATTAAACGAAGCAACTTTTTGCTCATCTACAGAGTTATGTTCTAGGTTCCATTCACCACGTGTAGTGCTGTCAGTTGGTACTCGGCTATCAACTACGTTGACGACACCACCAATTGCACCGCTGCCATAAAAAAGAGTTGCTGGGCCACGTAAAACTTCAATTTGCTGCGCCGTTGATGCTTCAGATGCAACTGAGTGATCAGGACCAACACGTGACACATCACTCACATCTAGGCCATTTTGCGTTATTAAAACACGTGGGCCGCTTAAACCACGGATCACAGGGGTACTGGCAACCTTGGCATGGAAGTTTGTGTTAACGCCGGGTAGTTTTTCAAGGCTATCACCAAGCGTTGATGCTTGTTGGCGTCTTAATTGCTCGCCAGATAACACACTAACTGGTGAAGCAGATTCCATTGCCGACATATGAATCGGTGTTGCTTCAATATCAATAACTTCAATGGGTGAACGTTTTAGATTAAAAGTTGTAGTGTGGTCTTGGTCATTGGCAAGTGTGATATCTCGGTGCAAGTGAGCGTAACCTGGGGCTGAAATATGCAGCTCTTTTAAGCCGTTATTTAACCCGCTGATTTCAAACTCACCTTTGTCATTAGTTGTTACTTTTTGATCTGAGCCTTCAAGGTCAACTGTTGCATTAGCAACTGCTTTACCTTGGTTATTTAAAACAACGCCTTTGATTGATTGCGCCAAGACACTGGCTGGTAATAACGCTGCTATGACGACAGCGACTCTTGAGATGTTATTCATTATGCATCACTCTTTGGTATGTTATAATGTATCAATTGTGCTTTAATTGTTATAATGTATCAAGTATGAATCGACGAATGAGTTTTATTCTTTTTTGTAACAGTATGCTTAAAGAGAGGTAAATGGAGTGATTGTGGTTATGAAAGCAGCAAAATTGGTAGTGATATGCTTGATGGTTGGATGTATTTTTTCAGCTCAAGGGCATCAACACCATCATCATTCACATGGTGAGGGAGTGCTTTTTGTGGTTCATGACCAAGGTAAGTGGCAAGTTAAGTTCATTTTGCCGGCTGGAGATATTTTTGGCTTTGAGCATCAGCCTGAAACCGCTGAGCAAAAGCAAATTATCAAACAAACATTAGCCCAGTTAGCAAATTCAGAGCAGTTAGTGACATTTAACGGCGAATGTAAGCTTATTCATGCAAATTTTGAAAACCCATTTGAGCATCACTCTCATCATTCACATCAAGACCTTGAAGTTGAATACTCGTTTAGCTGTGATAAACCGGTCTCTAAAGTCACTGTTACTTTGTTTGCATGGGCTGAAGCGATATCTGTTATTGAAGCGCAGTGGATTACAGAGCAAGCGCAAGGGATAGCCGAGCTTACAGCAACAAAACCTTATATTGAGTGGCCGCTATGAATAAACAGCGATTAACCAGCACACTTAATAAAGCAAAGCAGGTTTGCCTTGAACATGGCAGAAAATTCACCATTCAGCGCAAGCAAATACTGCAAATATTACTAACCACAGACGTACCGCTATCGGCCTACGAGTTGGCCAGTTGTTATAAGCTGCGCACAAGCTCGAGTGTATCTGTCATGTCTGTTTATCGAATCTTGAGCTTTTTAGAATCGGTAAACCTTGTTCGCAGGCTTAATAGTGCTAACAAATATATCGCTTACGGTACCGACAGTGAGGTTTTTAAGCGTGAGATTTCTTTGTTTTTGATTTGCCGTCATTGCCAAAAAGTAGAGACTTTAGCGGTTTCACAGAGTGATGTTGCAAAGCTTTTCCCTCATTTTGATGATGCAGGTTTTACCTCACAAACAAAGCAATTTGAAATGATGGGTGTATGCAATGAGTGCCAAGCAAAAATTGCTTGATGCGTTTTTAATAATTCATGTGTTCAATTTTATAGGAATTATTCAGTGAAATTACAAGAAAAGATGGATAAATTTGCCATAGGGTTATCAGCTATGTGTGCTATTCACTGCTTAGCTGTGCCTGTGTTATTGGTTTTATTACCAAGTGCTGCAGCATTGGGTTTAGGTAACGAACAGTTTCATTTTTGGATGTTGGTTGCGGTACTGCCAAGTAGCTTATTAGCACTGTTTTTAGGCTGTAAAAAACATAAGCGTTACCGATTATTGATGCTAGGCGGTGCAGGGCTGGTGTTGTTGTCTGCGGCAGTGCTGCTTGGCGAAAATATTATTGGTGAGGCGGGAGAAAAAATACTTACTTTATTGGGCTCGCTATTTGTCGTCATTGGGCATTGGTTTAACTTTCGCTTGTGCGGAAAAAAACGAGGGAATGAGTGCCTTAGTTCGTAGAGATATAAACTTGTTGGCCAAGCATTGATTGGCCAACAAGCTCATTCAGTAATAACTGAATTACTTGTAGAAGACTTCTACAGACCCTTTTACTTTTAATAGTAAAGGTTGGCCACGGCGATCAAGCGCTTTTGGAGAAGCGACTTTGATCCAGCCTTCGCTGATATTATATTCTTCAACGTCAAAACGCTCTTTGCCGTTAAGTTTTACACCAATTTCATGTTCGAAAACTTCTTCCACATAAAATTTACTACGTGGGTTGATAGAAAGTTGGTTTGGTAATTCTGGTTTTTGTGTATCAGTCATAGTTGCGATCTGCATTGAATAAATTGTGCGCCATTGTAGGCAATAGCTGGCATTGGCTCAAGTATCTGCATGGCAAATTTATTGTTTACTCGCAGGCTTGTTCTGAATGTTCGACGCACATGGCAACGGCTTCACTCTTTTTGTCGAAGTCGTGTGTTAAGCAGTAGTCAAAACGCATGGTTAACTCAATCACTTGTTCGCCCTTACGCTCTGGCCAATGCCAGTCTCTCACTATTTGTCTTGCTGCCTTTCTAACATCTTTACTAAAGCGCTTAGGTGCTGAATTTTCTATATTTAGATTTTTCACATCGCCTTGTGGTGTTACCTGAAAGTTGACAATTGCGCAGCCACTGCCTTGTCGATTCAACAGCCCTGTCGGGTATTGTACATGAGACATTGGTGGGAGTCGTTGCCAGCTAGGCTTATCCGTAGTGGTATCTAGTACCTGTGCTTGAATATCAACAAATGGAAATTTACGTGATAAGTCAGGGTTTGCGAATGAGCTGATTGATGCGCATGTAAGCGTTAATGCTAAAAGTGATTTATACATAGTTTTCCTTAACTTGTTTGTTTTTTGGTCATTTATTAATACTAATGATGAACTTGTATTATGTAAACAATAAAAAGATAGTAAAAATTCGGTACTAAATGATTTGTTATACTATATCAGCTTGGTTATTTGTGTTATTTTATAACAAAACGTTTTCCCTTAATCTCTACAATTAGACCTTATGAAGTACTCAACTCTTAGTTTAGCCTTAGCTGCGGCATTTGCAGCAAATACACATGCAGCTGATAACAGCGATATGGAAACGATCACTATCGAGCATAAACAAGCGTTTCGTGGTGATATTCCAACAAAAGATTTACCGCAATCGATCACCACATTAAGTAAAGACATGATGACTGATAACGGTATCACTAAGTTTCGCGATGCACTCGATTTTTCTGCCAGTATTAGTCGTAAAAATAATGGCGGTGCGTTATGGGACAGCTACTCTATTCGTGGCTTGTCGGGGAACGAAAATATGCCATCTGGCTATTTAGTTAACGGCTTTAGTGGTGGTCGCGGTTTTGCAGGTCCGCGTGATGTATCAAACATTGAATATATTGAAGTGTTAAAAGGGCCTGGCTCAGCACTCTATGGTCGCTCAGAGCCGGGTGGTACAATTAACATCATCACTAAAAAACCGCAGTTTTATCAGCAAGGTCAACTTCAAGCCGAATTTGGCAGTGATGACCACAAGCGTATTCAAGGTGATTACACCAATGGTCTGACCGATGATTTAGCATTTAGAATCAACGGTGCATGGCAAGATAGCGACAGCTTTAGAGACTATGTACATCACGACAAATTCGTCATTACGCCTTCTCTTTATTACCAGGTTAACGACAAGTCATCGCTTACTTATGAATTTGAATATGTTGACCAACAGCAAATGTATGATCGCGGTATTGTGGTACTTAATGATGATTTTGATACCGTTCCTGAGTCACGCTTTTTAGGTAACCCAAATGATGCGCCAACTAAAGTTCACTCTAGAGGCCATCAGATTAATTATAATTATGATTTTAATAGTCAGTGGTCATTACTAGCAGGGGCTAACTATCGTTCAGCAACCCTGACAGGAGAATCATCTGATGCTGAACTATCGCCATCTCGCCAATCTTTGTTTGATGATGGTAGAACGTTAACTCGTCAACATCGTTACCGTGATTATGAGTCTGAAGATACCTCTGTACGCTTTGAATTAAGTGGCCATTTTGATTTTGCAGGTATTACGAACCATGTACTCGTTGGTGCTGATGCGTATGATTATGAATTACGCACGGGGTTATATCGCTATCGTGGTGGTAATGGTACCTACACTATTGATATCTATGAGCCAGATTACAGCACTGGCAAAGGCCCTGAAATGGGCATGCAATACGAGAATAAAGAAGAGCAAAATGCTTATGGTATCTATTTGCAAGACCAGCTTGATTTAACCGATAACCTAAAAGTGATGCTAGGTCTGCGTTTTGATGAAATTGAGCAAGACATCTTTGAAACTAAGTCAGGTGTTGCTTCTAACAGTAAAGAAAATCGCATTAGCCCACGTTTGGGTGTGGTTTACGCTCTTAATGACGATATTAACTTTTACTCAAGCTACTCAGAAGGCTTTTTACCACTTAGCGGCACCGACGCAGAAGGTAAGCCATTCGGTTTTGAAGAAAGCGACTCGTTTGAAGTCGGTGTTAAATTTAGCTATGCCAATATCAGCGGCACGCTTGCTTACTTTGATGCAAACAAGAGCAATATGCTGGTGGCAGACCCAGTCAATGTGGGTTATTCAACGCCAGTAGGTAAAGCAAATAGTACAGGTTTTGAGTTAGATTTAACGGGTTCATTGGGTGACAATACCGAATATAATTTATCGTATGCTTATGTTGATGCCGAGACAGCAACAGACAGTTTAAATGTTGACTGGTTAGTACCAATTCCGAAAGGCAGCCCACTTGTTAACGTACCAAAAAATAACCTTTCAATTGGTTTAAACCATGACTTAAGTGTATTTGAACAAGAAATAAAGATTGGTGGCCATTACCAATATGTGTCTGACCGTTTAGGCGACCCTGCTGATTTGACTTTTCGTCTGCCGAGCTATCAAACCGTTGGTTTATTTGCTAAATGGCGAGCGACTGAACGTACAACGGTATCATTAAATGTTGATAATGTGTTTGATGAAGAGTACATCGCAAGCTCATACAATGCATTGTGGGCCTACCCGGGCGCTCCTACGCAATTTAAACTTGGCGTGAGTTATGACTTCTGAGCACGTTAAAAGCCGTATTCACAGTATCGACATCATGCGTGGTGTCGTTATTTTGCTGATGTTACTTGATCATGTGCGAGAGCGCTTTTTCTTGCACATGCAGGTGGCTGACCCTATGGTGGTTGATACGACATCGCCGGGGCTTTTTTGGAGTCGCTTTGCTGCACACTTTTGTGCGCCGACCTTTATCTTTTTAACCGGTTTATCGGCGTGGCTTTATAGTCACCCAGCAAGTGGTGTAGCGCGCTCTGCACGAAGTTTTTTAATAAAGCGAGGGCTATTTTTAATCGCGCTAGAAGTAACCCTCATTTGTTTTTCGTGGATGGGTTACTACCACACCATTTGGCTACAAGTGATGTGGGCGATTGGCCTTTGTATGCTGGTGTTAGCATTATTGATTAAGCTGCCACGTAATCTATTGCTGGTACTTGGCTTAGTTATTGTATTTGGTCATAACTTACTGACCCCAATTAGCTTTACTCCTGATGAGTTTGGATATTCGCTATGGACGATTTTGCATGATCGAGGCTATCTATCTCAAGGTGGTTTAATCGACGTAAAAATTAGCTACCCAGTGCTGCCTTGGATTGGCGTTATTTTATTGGGTTACTGTGCAGGTCCTTTATATGCGCACACTCAAACGGCGGATTCGCGTAAACGAGCATTGCTGCTGTTAGCGCTGTTATGTGTGGGATTATTTGCTGTGCTGCGTGGTTTTAATATTTATGGTGAAACCCTGCCTTGGCAAATATTTAGCACCACAACAGAAACTATGATGTCGGTGTTTAACGTGACTAAGTACCCTCCATCACTAAGCTTCTTGCTTATCACTTTAGCAGGCATGTTTGTTGGTTTATGGTTCTTTGAAAGGCCGCTTAATCGCTTTACCAATGCACTACGTGTATATGGATCTGTGCCTATGTTCTTTTATATTTTACACCTCTATGTGCTTTTAATTATGTATCAAATTGGTATGTTGATATGGGGTGCAAATCAAGGACAGTATTTGGGAGTAAGTGATATATCCGGTATTTGGTTTATTACTTTACTGTTGGCAATAGGGCTTTATTGGCCAACCAAGAAGTTTAGTGAATATAAACGTAAGGCTAATAAGCCTTGGTTAAAGTATTTATAACGAAAAATGCCGATATGCTAAGCATATCGGCATTACTTACTATCCTAATTAACTAATCCTTAGTTAATTCGAGGTTTTTTACGACGAAGTGCCATCAGTGGTGCAACTGCTAGTAGTAACCAGCCGAATGAACCGCTTGATGATTTCTTGTCTTTTTCAATCTCTGTCTCTGGAGTCACTGCCTCAGGGAAAGTACAGCTACCATCGTCAGTATTGGCGTTTTCATCATAGTTAGTTGCTGAGCTATCAGTACAGCCAAGCTCTTCGCCATCAGACATCACCGATAATACAAATGAACTCATTGCTGTATCAGTTGGGTTAACGCTGTCGCTAACTTTTACTGTTACATCAATATCACCATGGAAGTGCGCAGTTGGTGTGATAGTCACCGTGCTACCTGATGTATGACCAGATACTTCATAGGCAAAGTTCTCACCTAACACTTCGATTTGGTTGCTCACTTGGTTTTCATCAGCGTAAAGTACGTCAAAACTAATTGCTTCGTTTTCTGCTACGGACATGTCAGCTAACGCTGCAATCTCTAGGTTTCCTAGAACTTCAAGATCAAGGGTGATAGTTTCATCGTCTGCACCTACTAAACCATTTGTAAGTGATAGTTGGTGAGTTTGATTCGCTGCTTGTTCACCAATGTAAGCTTGGAATTTCACATCAAACTTAGAAACTTCAGGGCCTGTGTAGTCAAGACAAACAACCAGTTTGTCGTGAAGTACTTCGTCCATATTATTGAAGCCGTACTTGTTACCGATGTTTAAGTCGATAGGAATATCACCACTAATGAAACCTCGGCCATCAGCGGCTTTCAAGCCGATAGAACCTTGAGCATCAACTAAGCTTAGGTTGTCATAAGCAAATAGGAGTTCGTATTCACCTGGCTCATAATCAATGCCCATGCGCATGAACATTTCGACGTCAACAGATTGGCCTTCAGTTCTTGAACGTTGGATATTATCCCACTCGAGTACTAACCACTCACGCGATACTGTGTAAGTTGGTGTGATACCTGCGTTGGCATCATAATTACCGTTAGTAGAGTCTACACGCTCTGGGATCATATTGTCACCCACCCAGAATGGTGCAATGAGATATGGCGGCGGTGGCGGCTGAGTGTTGCCCTGTGGTAGCTCAACGTGGAATGGCGTTGTACGGCCTTGCGAGCCAAATGTGACTAAGCCAGCTGGATTCAGTTTAATTGAGTCAAAGTGATACTTGTTAAAGAATGGGAATGACACATCTAGATTAGTGTTCATGATTTCTTTAAATGTATATTCGAACTCGTTGTAGTACTGACCTTGAACACCTTCAAGGGTGCGCCAGCCCAATTCACGTAATTCTAGGTAGTAAGGATCCGGAGAATGTGCAGATGTTAATGAACACATTTCATCAGTGATGTTAGTCGTAATGTTGTAATTACGCTCTACATCTTTGGTTGTCTCTTGTACGCCCACTAGTGCTAACGCATTACTATCTAGTATAGGTGTAACCGGCGTTGAGTTAGAAGCGATAATACTGTCAGGGACAATTTCAACCCCTGCAGGGAACTCAGTGTTTAGTGCAAACTGACGTGCTTCATCTTCGTTATTAGCAATTACGCTGATTTCGAAGTCAACGAGGTCACCAACAAATGCTTTGTCTTTGTTAGCTGTAAAGGTCACGTCTTTATCAACTTGCTCGATGATCACTGGTACAAAACCAAGGTTACCCGCATCTTCAGGGTTACTGCCAATATCAAAGCCACCGAAGTAGATATCGCCTACTTCCATATCAGGAAGGTTATAAGCAAGATCAAGTTCAAGCTCGTCATAACCTGGCACGCTGCTTGGGCCTGTAACGGTTAATGAACCATTGTCTTCAGTAGTTACAGCTGTTGCAAACGATACCTCGATACCTTGATCAACTTCACCATACGATAAAGTCTGTAGGCTCATGTATAACGTGAAGTACTCACCCGCTTCTGGATCTACAATGTTACAGAAGTTAGTTAGGGTGTAGCTAGTTGACATACAAAGTGTTTCTTCGAATGAAGCGATGCCATCACCGTTACTATCTTTACCCATGAAGACAAGCACACGTGAAGTGTCGTTCATTACGCTTGCACTAAGCATTTTTGCGTCTTCTGGCACTGTCGTCCACTGAATGTGGTTATTGTTTACGGCGTCGCCTTCACCTTCAACATCTACGCTATCGAATGGGTCGCCTGGTGTAGTGTCGTTGAATAGATGTACTGTTTCAACCTGACCTTTTGTTAAGCCGTAAGATTGTGTGGTTAGGTTGCTGATTTCATCAGTATTAAATGGGCCCACTTTCATCGTCGCAGAGCGGCGGTGTGCATCAATTTGAATATACTCAGGTAAACCAGTATCACCAGCGAAAGTCCATACAGGCATTTCTAGAATTGGTGATTCAGGATTGCTAGAGGTCATTACTATTTGACCTTGGTTACCTGTGTAATCAACAATTTCTTGTGGTGTTGCTTGTTGCCTTGCTTCAACAGTAACCACAATGCTTTGTGTCTCACCTGCTTTGATATCAAAACTGCTTGGCTCAACACTAATTTTGCTATTACCAATCCAGTTTTCTGTATGAAGTGTCCAGCTTGCGTCTTCTGTCGCTGTAAAGGTTCTGATAAACGTACACTTAAAGCCACAGTCATTATCAACCATGTAAGCCGTGTTTAGTGCTTTTTCGCGGCCACCTAGGCTTGGGTTGGCAGCATTCATGTTCGCAATGCTTTCATCAAGAAGTAGGCCTGCTTTGTCAGCACGCTCAACTTGCATTTTACCTGAACCCATTTCAGCAAGAGCTGCATCAAAGCCATCATCGGTATAGTTGTTTAAGTATTGTGCTAAAGCTACTTGATTGTTTGCAGTTAACATCAATGCTGATTGAATTTGCATTGGGGTCCAATCAGGATGAGACTGTTTTAACAATGCTGCAGCACCTGCAACATGAGGACTTGCCATTGATGTCCCAGACATCGTTTGCCAGTCAGAGGTGGCTGGATTGCTTGTAAATGGCTGATCGTCTGATGACGGCGCGTAGATATCAACACCTGGTGCCGCTACATCTACAAGCAAGGTGTCAAAGCCAAAGTATGATGGACCACGACCAGAGAAGAAAGCAATACGGTCTTTATCAACCGCTTCAACGGTGCCTTCGGTTGATTCAATCGTCCCCATGTGGCTGTCGCCTGTGCTTAGCCAATCAAGCAAGCTTACACCATCCACGTTTTTAATGTGAACAGTAGGGATTGGGTACGTAACGGATGGAATTGTATAACGATCGTAGAATGATACGTGGTTATAAATAATTAAACCTTCTGCACCACCTGCTTGTACATTTAACGATTTAGAATACAGTGGGTACGAACTACGTTTACAAACCACAATAACATTTTGCGTGCTTTCATCGATAGCTGTAGCTGGATCATCAACTAAATCAAATGTGCCTTCAGGGAATGGCTTGTCACAGTTAGCCAGAGCATAGCTTGAGCTTTCATTCGGGTTTTCAAAATCAGTCGCAGCAACGATTAAGCCTGATAGCTCGTTAAAGTTAACACCTGCACCTGTAAATGGACCCGGTGCTGATGTATCACCACCAGTTAAGTCCTTAAGTTGCTTGTTACCAAAGTTTACTGTAGTTGACGGAGTATGTGCTGCAACTGTGGTTACCCAAGGTGATGAGTGATCAGCCGTCGAATATTCTGGACCATTATTACCAGCAGCTACTGCAACAAAAACACCTGTTTCGGCTGCATTCATAAATGCTTGTTCAATTGGGTCGCTCCAAGGATCTTCTTCAAGACCACCTAATGAAGCATTTAATACATCAACGTTATCAATTGCTGCTTGCTCAACAGCGGCTAAGATTGCGCTAGTTGGACAGCCTGCATATGGATCACCTGAACCACCTGGCCAACATACTTGGTATGAGATGATATTGGCATGGGGTGCCATACCTGAAACTTGTGGGAAAATCACATTGGTTTCTAAACCAGAAGATTGGTTTTCATACTCAGTCAGCTTGTAAGGAATATCGTAAAGGATATTACCTGCAGCGGTACCTGCAACGTGTGAGCCATGACTATGATAGTCTTCACCATTTTCTGGGCGAGTCTCTTCAAATACAGAGTCGACATAAGCTGCGGTGATCTCAGGGTAAGAGTACACACCAATTAGCTTGTCGTTACAAAGGTCAGCAAATTCAGCAGTTGCACAGTCACCTAAGTATTTTTCGCCTAAAGGATTCGTGTGAGTGTAACCATCGCCGCCTACTGCCGCGAATGATGGGTGATCGGTGTTGATACCTGTATCTATGATACCCACAACCGTACCTTCACCTTTGTTGCTGCTAGGGTTGCTAGAACTGGCGCTCCATAGTGCAGAAGCACCTGTTTGCTCAATAGTATTAAAGGTATTTAGGCTGTAGATTTTTGAGCGGGTGATTTTCTTAACACCTGCAACTTTGGCAAGTCGCTTCGCTTCATCTTGTGTCATTTTGGTGGTGAAACCGTTTAATGCCACACTGAATGTACGCTCAACGTTCAGATTTAAGCCTTGCTGACTCATCGCTGTGTTTAGCACTGACTGACGTTTATTTGCTAGGTGATTAGCGTAAGTTGCAATGGCAGGTTGTGTCATATTCAAGGTCGAGCGCACTGCTGCTTGTTGACTTTGCATCACAACGTCTTTTGTGCTCGCAAGCCCCTTAACACCGCCTTGATAAGTCGAAATTGGTGCATCGTCTAGTTGCACGATGTAAGTTTGAATACCACTAATATCTTTCTCTGGTGTGAAAACTCGGCTTTGTTTTTTAACTGTGTTATTAACCTTGTCTTCCCACACAAATTCATTTGTAACTGTTTGCTTTGGCGCATAACCAGCTGGCTGTTCTGGCCATGCTTGATCATTTAGCGCAGCAGCAGACGTACCTACACCTAAGTAAAGTGCAGATGCGACCATCACTGATACTTTTTTCATATTGAACATGTGATCTAACTTCCCTCGAAGGATTATAATTATGAGCTCACGCTAGACGCGAACGGTTGTAATCAGTAGGGATAGTGTTGAGTTGTGACTATAACATCAATGAAATGTAAACAATTGGCACACACTGTTACAGCTTGGTACATTTTTACCGAAAAACTGCTTATCGAAACAAGATGCTTGCTCTTGCACCACTTAAGGTCTGTGCGTTATCTAAGCTAAACTTTGCGTTATTCCACAGGCACAGTTGCTTAACGATTGATAAGCCCAGACCAACACCCTGATAGCCTGTTTGGTGCACCGAGGCAGTTTTAGAAAATGGCTGCATAAGGCTGGCACGCATTTTTTCTGGGATCCCCGGACCATCATCTTCAATTGCTAACAAAGTGCCGTCTTTGCATTGCGAAACCCTGATATGAATTTGCGTATTAGCAAAGCGAACCGCGTTTCCGAGTAAGTTTTGTAATAAGCGTTGAAAGCTTTGCTTATCAACGCAAATAGCTTTTAATTCGCAGTCAAGACGAATAGCCAAAGGGCTATAGCTTTGAAACTTAGTAATGCAGGGCTGTAATAGCTCGTCTGGGCAGTAGTCTTTCACCAACAAGGTGGGTTCGCATTGTTCAAGTTCGGCATAGGTTAAGAATTCTTCAACTAATAGCTCAAGTTCAATTATGTCTTGCAAAACACTGTGGCGATAACTGTTGTTATCAACAACCGCTTCTAGGGCGAATTTAGCTCGTGAAATAGGCGTCAAAAAGTCATGGGAGACAGCATTGATTAATTCGCGTTGGCTTTGATTACGATTGTGCAGCGCTAAAGCCATATTATCAAAGGTATCACCAATACTTTTTAGTAAGCTAAAGCGCGTGAAGTGCACTTGTGCTGTAAAATCAGCATTGGAGATTTTACTGCTGGCTTTACGTAGCTTATTTAAATCAAACAGGAGTGGGCCTGTAAAAATCACCACAGCTAAGGCTAAGCTACTATAAAACAGAAGGCTAACTAAAGATTGATAACCCAAATCAGCCGGTTGGCTATAGGGGCCAATGCTTAATAAGATGTTTCTATCATCTGCAAGCTTATGAAAGTAAACGTTGTTGTCCGCGTCGTTAACGCTAATCACTTGTCCAGCTAAAAGCGAAGCCTGTAACTCCTCACCAAGGTAAAAGTTCGCTAGAGGAGTTTGACTAATGCCTGAGTTATTAGGCGCAAGGCTCAGGATTTTTTCTGCCAATTGCTGCTCAGTGCTGTGGCTCGGTGGGTTTGGAAAATAGGTTTCTAGTAACCAAGCAGCACTTCCTAGACAAACTGCCAGCGTTAAATACAAATAACAAAACAGCCGCAACAAACTTCATCACCCCCACGCTTGTGGAGAGAAAATATATCCTTTGCCCCATACGGTGACGATTTTTTGTGCAGGTACAGCTTCATCACCTAGCTTTTTACGTAAGCGGCTAATGCGGCCATCGATGGTGCGGCTTTGACCATCGTATTTACGGCCTATGGTGCCATCAAATAATTGGTCTCGACTGACCAACTGGCCTGGTGATTTAGCAAGCTGGACCAGTATCTCGAACTCAGCACTGGTCAGTTCAAGTGGCTGGCTATGCAGGTAAGCCTCGCGCTGAATCGTATTAATACTTAAAGAACCAAAGCGAATATTATACGCATTATGGGTGTTACTTATTGGTTTGACGGCTTGGCTGCGGCGAATGGTATTATTAATTCGCGCTAATAATATAGATGGGGAAACCGGTTTGGTTAGGTAATCATCGGCGCCTAGTTCAAGGCCAGTAATATGATCGACTTGGCTCTGCCTTGCAGTCATAAAAATAATTGGCGTATCTTGGTATTGTTTAAGCTCTTTAAATACCTCAAACCCATCTTCTGATCCTAATCCAACATCCAGCAAAATTAAGTCGTATTTTTTACTGCTCGCTTGGTAACAGGCATGGCAACCACTATCAAAGTGGTCAAGGGTATAGCCATGACTACTTAAATAATTAGAGACTAGTTGGGCAAGTTTAAAATCATCTTCAATGTATAAAATAGTATGCTGGCTCATCAAAAAATACTCCATGCGATATCACGACGGCGTTTTTTAACATGCTGGTGGAATAAACTAATTTCGGTACTTTCTAATGGTTCGAGCTGTTCGCTGAGTAGCTCTAACACAATGTTGCGATTGTTTTGTACTGTGATTGCAAAGTTCTGTCCTTTATTCGGTTTTTGGCAAAATAACCTAATTTGTTGATCAGTAACGCGTATACACACAGTCTCGCTTACCTCGGTATACCAATTAATCGAGACATCCATTATGCAGTCTTGCTCTACTGTTACGCAGTTCTCGGGAGTTGCTTCGATATAGGCTGCTTGTGCGAATGTGCTGCTAACAAACGCAATGCTAAAAATGAATAAGATTGAAAAGAGCTTGGTGCGCAACATCATCAGTAATTCCATGCAAAGCCAGCATAAAACGACAGTAAGTTGCTGTCATCAATAAGGGGGCTATTGGCTATACCCGATGATAAGCGTTGGTATTTTACATCGCTTATAAATTTCCATTGTTCATTAAATTGGTATTGGTAACTGGCTTTTAGATTGTACTTTTGACTGGAGTGGCCTAAAAAAGGGCTAAACCCTGCTCCTATCTCTTGTAAAGCACTGCCATAGTAGTAATCCACCAAACCAGCACTTAAATGTTGTATTTCTGCGCCGAGCAAAACCAGATGCTGATCAAACAAAAACAAGCGCTGTGCAGATAATGCGCCTTGTAACCCTTTGTGATAGTTGGTGAGCTCCATTGACCAATACGCGCTAAATCGCCAGCTTTGCCAGTCAACAATAGCTTCAATACCGCTCATGGCAGACAGTTTACGTTTTGATATTTTAGTAATATCACCGCGGCGCTTTATCACCAAAGGTTCTTCAAAACTTGAACCAGGTGGTCGCGGTGTCATTGAAGGGCGACCACTGGTTGTTCTAATTGCAGTCAGTACTGCTGAGTGTTTAGCAAAATAAAGCCCGTCTTCATTGAGTTGGGTGAAAAATGACACTTGATAATTGTCACCCCAGATAGGTGTCCAAGCAAACTGAGTGTTCGCAAATGAGAAGTCACCAGCGAATATCTCAATGCGTGGTAAAGCAAACAGAGCTATGTCTTCTTTTTTATATACGGGGTTGTCGAGTTGACCATAACCTAAGCTTAAACCAAGACTTACTCCCTCATCAGCCAAATAGGCAGAGTCAGTACTATTTACCATTGATGAAAGGCAAGTAGCACTGATTAGAAATAGAACTCGCAGCCCCAGTGAGCAACCATCCAGAATAGTCACAAATAAAAAACCTTAATGAAAAATCTTGTTAACATTAAGTTTTTATTAACTGCTTGAACAATGAAATAATGTACCAAATTGTAGCAAGCTCTGGTTTTTGTAATTTAAGTTAGATAGGTAAATTGGTTTGATATTTATGTACACTCTACTTTTTTTCTTAGCTTTTTTGGTAGAGCTGCAATGAATTTACTTAGGAAAAGTTGTTAAAAGTAAATGGTGTTAAAACCTGTGTTTAGCGCTATAGAGCGGGCTTAAGTACACGTCATTACTGGCATAGCGGTTTATTAAGTTGCTATTTGGGTGAGTTTTTGCGATATTAATTATATTATAATATTAACAGGAAGCTAATTAGATGACTCTGCCTAGTTCTCAATCTGCAAATGCTATTCGCATACTTGCTGTCGATGCCGTTCAACAAGCTAACTCTGGCCACCCAGGTGCGCCTATGGGTATGGCTGATATTGCAGCGGTATTGTGGCAAAACTTTCACCGTCATAATCCACTAAATCCAGATTGGTCTAACCGTGACCGCTTTGTGTTATCAAATGGCCATGGTTCAATGCTTCAATATGCATTGTTACACCTAAGCGGTTACGACGTAAGCATCGAAGATATTAAGCAATTCCGTCAGCTTCATTCTAAAACACCGGGTCACCCAGAATATGGTTACACACCAGGTGTTGAGACAACTACAGGTCCATTAGGTTCAGGTATTGCTAACGCGGTTGGTATGGCCATCGCTGAAAAAACCTTAGCAGCGCAATTTAATAAGCCACAGTTTGATATTGTTGATCACTTCACTTACTGCTTTATGGGTGATGGTTGTTTAATGGAAGGTATCTCGCACGAAGCATGTTCGCTGGCAGGTACATTAGGTCTTGGCAAGCTAATCGCATTCTGGGATGACAATGGCATCTCTATCGATGGTGAAGTAGAAGGTTGGTTCACTGACGATACACCTGCACGTTTTGAATCTTACGGTTGGCAAGTTATTCGTGATGTTGATGGCCACGATATGCATGCGATTGCTGGTGCAATCGAAGCGGCACAAAGCAACACCACGCAACCAACACTAATCTGTTGTAAAACAGTGATAGGTTTTGGCTCGCCAAATAAATCAGGTAGCCACGACTGTCACGGCGCACCACTTGGTCACGACGAAATTGCCGCAGTACGTGAACAGCTAAACTGGCCACACCCAGCATTTGAAGTTCCACAAGAGGTTTATAACGAGTGGAATTATCAAGCGAAAGGACAAGAGCTTGAAGGTGCATGGCAGCAAAAGTTTGCAGCTTATAGCAAAGCACATCCTGAACTTGCAAAAGAATATACTCGTCGTGTCTTGGAAAAAGCATTACCAGCTAACTTTGCTGAATTAGCTGATGAGTACATTGCTAAATGCCAAGCTGACATGCAAAACATTGCGACACGTAAAGCATCACAAAATGCGATCACTTTCTTTGCTAACCAGCTTCCTGAACTAATGGGTGGCTCTGCTGACCTTGCAGGTTCTAACTTGACCTTATGGCCAGAAGCAAAAGGCTTACAAGATGCAGCTGATGGTAACTACGTATTCTATGGCGTACGTGAGTTTGGTATGAGCGCAATCATGAATGGTATTGCATTACATGGTGGCTTTATCCCATTTGGCGCAACCTTCTTAATGTTTATGGAATACGCACGTAATGCAGTACGCATGGCTGCATTAATGAAAGCACAGAGCATTTTTGTGTATACCCATGACTCAATCGGTCAAGGTGAAGATGGTCCAACTCACCAACCAATCGAGCAAATCGCTAACCTTCGCATGACACCAAATATGACTGCATGGCGTCCATGTGATGAAACTGAAACAGCGGTAGCTTGGCGCCAAGCGTTATTAAAAGAAACCGGCCCAAGTTCACTGATCTTCAGCCGTCAGGGTACAAAAGCAATGGCTCGTGATGCACGGCAAGTTGCTGACATTGCAAAAGGGGGTTATGTACTTGTTGATAGCGAACAAGCTGCAGAGCTTATTCTTATTGCAACGGGTTCTGAGGTTGAACTAGCTGTGAATGCCGCTGCTGAATTAACAGCACAAGGCAAGCAAGTTCGCGTGGTATCTATGCCATCAACGAATCAGTTTGACAGCCAAGACAAAGCATACCGTCAAAGCGTGCTACCAACTGGTACACCAAAGATTGCTGTTGAAGCTGCGCACCGTGACTTCTGGTTTAAGTATGTTGGCCAAGATGGTGA
Source organism: Pseudoalteromonas sp. HF66 (assembly GCF_011806445.1). Classification (NCBI taxonomy): domain Bacteria; kingdom Pseudomonadati; phylum Pseudomonadota; class Gammaproteobacteria; order Alteromonadales; family Pseudoalteromonadaceae; genus Pseudoalteromonas; species Pseudoalteromonas sp. HF66. Next base: position 163,989 of record NZ_JAATOU010000007.1, on the reverse strand, counting down.
TGTACTAGGCATGGATACATTTGGTGAGTCAGCGCCTGGTGCCGTATTGCTTGAGCATTTTGGTTTCACAGTGGCAAACCTAGTTGCAAAAGCAAACGCATTACTTGCTGAATAATGTGACAGGCGAAAAAATTATCGTAATCGCAACACGATAAGCCTGCTTTTACTAAAAGGCAGGCAATAAAAAGCCCGCAAACCTTGGTTTGCGGGCTTTTTGCTGCTTAAACAATCGGTTTAAACTAGTTCGCTTAAAATTGACTCTAGTTTCTCTTGGTCAATTGCGAATTGACGAATACCTTGGCTTAGTTTTTCAGTTGCCATGGCATCTTCATTCATTTCCCAGCGGAAAGCCTGCTCAGTCATTGCTGCTGGCGCTTCTGCTTTTTCTGTTGCTGGTAATAGTTTTTGAGTTAATGGTGCGTCAGTTGCAGCTAGTTCAGCAAGTAGCTTAGGGCTGATAGTTAAACGGTCACAACCTGCTAATTGTTGGATTTCACCGATGTTACGGAAGCTCGCGCCCATTACAATCGTGTCGTAGCCGTGCTTTTTGAAGTAGTTGTAGATATGCGTGACTGACTTAACGCCCGGATCGTTAGCACCGTCGAAATCAGCGCTTGCATCTTGTGCTTTGTACCAATCAAGAATACGGCCAACGAATGGTGAAATTAGGTAAGCGCCCACCTCGGCACAAGCACGTGCTTGAGCAAATGCAAATACCAGCGTTAGGTTACAACGAATACCTTTTGCTTCAAGTGCTTTAGCCGCTTGAATACCTTCCCATGTTGAAGCAATTTTAATTAACACGCGCGATGTGTCGATGCCTTGCTCTTTATATAGAGCAACAAGCTCAAGTGCTTTATCAACAGTTGCTTGAGTATCAAACGATAAACGCGCATCCACTTCTGTTGAAACTAAACCTGGCACTTGCTCCATTAATTTAGAGCCAATTAATACCGCTAGTTTGTCAGCTGCTTTTGTTACAACTTCAGCTGCGTCACTGCTTTGTGCTTTTGCCCATGATACGGCTTCTGCAGCGAGTGGGCGATATTTCTCAATTTGAATCGCGTTTAAGATGAGTGATGGGTTTGTTGTTGCATCTTGCGGTTTATATTCGTTGATTGCTTCAAAGTCACCCGTGTCAGCAACAACGGTTGTCACTGCTTTAAGTTGTTCTAATTGACTAGACATAGTTATCCCATTCTTATCATACAAAAGTTAATGTAGTGGCTTTAACCTATTATTTGTGCTGAAAAAACAATCTAATTTTCCAGAGAAACTGCGCAAAAAATCGCCCGCCAGCAGCAAATAATCCTGTTAATAATATTTTTATAATACCTTTACAATCTGGTATTGTTGATATTATCATACAAATAAAGATAATGACTAACAATGTTAGTAAGTAATTAGTGAAAGGTAATTATGTCTCGTTATACGTTGGGATTAGACTACGGGTCGGACTCGGTAAGAGCATTACTCGTTGATGTTGCGACTGGTGAAGAACTTGCCAGCCATTTAGTAAACTACCCGCGCTGGGCACAAGGTTTATATTGTGACCCAAGTAAAGATCAGTTTCGTCAGCATCCACAAGACTATATCGATAGCCTTGTAGAAGTAGTAAATGGTCTTTGGTCACAAGTTCCAGCAGGTACTGCAGACAAAGTAGTGGGTATGAGCTTTGATACGACTGGCTCAACACCTGTAGCAATTAATAGCCAAGGTACACCACTGGCATTAACTGAAGAATTTGCAGAAAACCCAAATGCAATGTTCATTTTGTGGAAAGACCATACGTCTATTAAAGAAGCAAATGAAATCACTGCAGCTGCAACTAACAACGATGTGAACTACCTTTCACACATGGGCGGTATCTACTCTTCTGAGTGGTACTGGGCCAAAGCATTACATATTTTCCGCATTGATAGCAGTGTTAAAGCAGCCACTTATTCATGGGTTGAACACTGCGATTGGATGACCGCGCTAATGTGCGGCACAACACACCCTGAAGCATTAAAGCTAGGGCGTTGCGCTACCGGCCACAAACAAATGTGGAACGAGCAGTGGGGCGGTTTCCCACCAAACAGTTTCTTCAGCAATATCGATCCACTATTAGATGGTGTTGTTGATACTTTAAATACAACGACAGAGCCAAGCGACCAAGTTGCTGGCAACTTAACTGCTGAGTGGGCCGAGAAGCTTGGTTTACCACAAGGTATCGTTGTTGGTTACGGTGCATTTGATTGTCACATGGGGGCAGTAGCAGCCAATGTTCGCCCTGGTGTGCTAACCAAAGTAATGGGTACCTCAACGTGTGACATCACAGTAACGTCTCAAGAGCAGCTAGGTGATACTTGTGTTAAGGGTATTTGTGGTCAAGTTGATGGCTCGGTGATCCCAGGGTTAATTGGCTTAGAAGCTGGTCAATCTGCATTTGGTGATTTATACGCATGGTTCAAGAACTTAGTACTTTGGCCAACTCGCCAACTTACAAATCTATCTGACGCTGAGCAAGCGTTAGTTAACAAGCTAGAAGACTCAATCTTAGTTGATTTATCAAAAGCGGCGGCAGCACTGCCTGTATCAAGCAGCGACGTAACTGCGCTTGATTGGGTAAATGGTCGTCGTACGCCAGATGCTGACCAAAGCGTTGCCATGGCATTAACAGGCTTAAAAATGGGCACTGATGCACCTAAATTCTTCAAAGCGCTTGTTGAAGCAACAGCCTTTGGCGCACGTGCTATCACTGAGCGCTTTCGTAGCGAGGGCGTGCCAATCGAGTCAGTAGTTGTTATCGGCGGTATTTCTAAAAAATCAGACTACGTAATGCAAACCTGTGCTGATGTTTGGAACTGCCCAATTGACGTTTTAGAAAGTGAGCAAAGTTGTGCATTAGGTGCGGCAATTATGGCTGCGGTTGCTGCGGGTGAGCACGCAACAGTGGCAGATGCTCAAAAAGTGATGGCGTCGTCAGTATGTCATCAGTACTTACCAAACCCTGAGCGCGTTGCTGTGTATGACGAGCTTTATGCTAACTACCAAGCACTTGCAAGCTATGTAAACGGAGACAAAGCATGAGTTTTACTGAACTAAAACGTGAAGTCTATGAAGCGAACATGGAGCTGCAACGTCGTGGCTTAGTAATTTATACCTTTGGTAACGTATCGCAAATCGACCGAGACAAAGGCGTGATTGCGATTAAACCAAGTGGTGTATCGTACGACCAAATGAAGGCCGACGACATGGTGATCGTCGACCTTGAAAACAACATTGTTGAAGGGTCTATGCGTCCGTCTTCTGACACAAAAACACATGTTCATTTATATCGTCACTTCGATGCAATTGGCGGTGTAACACACACGCATTCGACCTATGCAACTGCATGGGCGCAAGCAAAACAAAGCATTCCTTGCCTTGGCACAACTCACGCTGACTATGTACACGGTGACATCACCTGTACTCGTGAGCTAACTGATGAGCAAGTGAATGGCGATTATGAATTAGAAACCGGTATTCAAATTACTGATGCGTATCAAGACCGCGATCCGAAAGCTGCACCTATGGTGATTGTTGCGGGTCATGCGCCTTTCACGTGGGGTAAAGATGCCGCTCAGTCTGTATACCATGCAGCGCTACTCGAAGAGATTGCACGCATGGCGTATTTAACACGCACTTTAGATCCACACGCAGCTGAACTTAAAAAAGCAGTGATGGATAAACATTATCTACGTAAGCACGGTAAAAACGCGTATTACGGTCAGAGCAAATAGCAAGAATTTAGAGGATTATTAACATGACGACGATGACGAAAGAAGTCTGGTTTGTTACCGGCTCACAACATCTTTATGGTCCTAAGGTGTTAGAAACGGTTGCCAAAGACAGCGAAGCAATTGTAGCGGGCTTAAACAGCGAAGCGAATCTACCGGTAAACTTGGTATGTAAGCCTACCGTTAAGTCACCTGAAGAAATTCATGCTGTTTGCCAGGCGGCAAATACGGATCCTAACTGTGTTGGTTTAGTATTATGGATGCACACTTTCTCACCTGCGAAAATGTGGATTGCTGGCCTAAGCGAATTACGTAAGCCTTGGTTACACCTTCATACTCAGTTCAATGCAGCCCTTCCTTGGTCTGACATCAACATGAATTACATGAATACGCACCAAAGTGCACACGGTGACCGTGAGTTCGGTTTCATCGGTACTGTCATGCGTAAAGAGCGTAAAGTTGTTGCGGGTCACTGGCAACGTGCTGATGTACAACAGCAGTTAGATGACTGGTGTCGTGCGGCGAAAGGTTGGGCAGAAAGCCAAACACTAAAAGTTGCGCGTTTTGGCGACAACATGCGTCAAGTTGCGGTGACTGAAGGTAACAAAGTTTCAGCGCAAATTACTTTTGGTTATGAAGTACACGCGTTTGGTGTCGCTGAGCTTGTGAAAGTGGTTGATACTATCACTGAAGAAGAAGTTGATGCACAGTTAGAGCTTTATAAGCAAGACTACGTAATTGCTGACGAAACGCTACAAGACGATTACGCAGTGAAAATGCTACGCAACGAAGCGCGTTTAGAGCTTGGTATGGAGCGCTTCTTAGAGAAAGGCGGCTTTAAAGCATTCACAAACTGTTTTGAAGACTTATCAGGTCTTTCTGGTCTTCCGGGTCTTGCTACACAGCGCCTAATGTCGAAAGGCTATGGTTACGGTGGTGAGGGTGACTGGAAAACAGCTGCTATGGTTCGCATCATGAAAGTAATGGGTGAAGGCAGTGACGGCGGTTGTTCATTCATGGAAGATTACACTTACAACATGGGTGAGACTGACCAAGTACTTGGCGCGCACATGTTAGAAGTGTGTCCTTCAATTGCAGCGCAAAAACCACGCCTTGAAGTTCACCAGCACACGATCGGTGTGAAATGTGATGTAGGTCGTTTATTGTTTACTGCAAAACCGGGTGCAGCAATTAACGTATCACCAATTGATATGGGTAACCGTTTCCGTATTCTAATTAACGAAGTAGATACAGTGGCTCCGCCAGCTGATTTACCTCACTTACCGGTTGCTTCAGCGCTTTGGGAACCAAAACCAAATCTATCTGTAGCATCAGCTGCATGGATCCACGCCGGTGGTGCACACCACACTGCATACAGCCAAGCAGTAACAACCGATATGATTGTCGATTTTGCTGAAATGGCTGGCGTTGAAACGATGATCATCGATAATGATACGACGATCCGTGGTTTCAAAACAGAGCTTCGTCATAACGCAGCTTACTACATGCTAAAACGTGGCCTGTAAGAATTAGTACTTTATGTACTAGAACGTGCTGTGTGTGAGCACGTTCACCCCAAATTTTGTTGTCGATTAAGCCAGTGATGAGCCACGCTCTTCGCTGGCTTATGCTATTGTGAAGCGAAACTTTTTAGGAGTAGATATGATCGATTTAAGCGCCTACCAAGGCATTATTTTTGATATGGATGGCACCTTAATTGACTCAATGGGCAGTCACTTACAGGCATGGCAGAAAGCTTGCGAAGCCTATGGCTATCCATTCGATTACGACTACATGTACAGCTTAGGTGGCATTCCGACCGTTAAAACAATTGAAATGCTTAATGAAAAATTTGGCTTAGATCATGACCCTCTAGTTGTGGCAAAAGATAAACACCAATTTTGGGTTGATTTACAGCACCAACCGCTAGTGATTGACGAAACCGTCGCAGTACTTGAAAAGTACCATGGTGTATTACCGATGGGTGTGGGCACAGGTGCTGACCGCGAACATGCAATTGATCATTTAACTGATACTAATTTAATAAATAAAATTGGAGCGTTAGTGACTGCCAGTGATGTAAGTAAAGGCAAGCCAAACCCTGAAACTTTCTTAAAAGTGGCAGAGCAATTAGGTGTTGAGCCAAGCCTGTGTGTGGTGTTTGAAGACACGCAAATTGGCTATCAAGCTGCCAAAAGTGCGGGAATGGATTGCATCATGGTGAAAGACGGAAAAATTCAACTTTAGCGATTAAATTTGCAATGGCACCCTTAATTGTATTATAAAACTATAAATACAATTACAAAAAGGTTATTCATATGTCATTGCAATGTGTTTTCCAAGGTTTAAAAATAACTCATCAAACAGCCAGTTCGAACACGAAAAAGTCGCGCGGGCTTTATGCATTGTTGGTGACATGTGGGATTGCCCTTACACCAGCTTGTGCCCATAAAGGAGACAATATGACTACTTCCCCTTCAGCATCAATGACGGCCTATGGCGTACTCGCTGATCAAACGCCAGTTAATCAAGTAACGCTGACTAACAGCAATGGTATTAGTGTTGATGTAATCAACTACGGCGGCATTATCACGCGTATTGAAACACCTGATGCAAAAGGTGAAATGGGTAATATTGTTCTCGGTTTAGATAACCTAGAAGCGTACACAAAAGCGACAACTTACTACGGTGCAATCATCGGTCGTTTTGGTAACCGTATTGCAAACGGTAAATTCACGTTAAATGGCACTGAATACCAATTAGCAACCAACGATGGTGACAACCATTTACACGGTGGTGTGCAAGGTTTCGATAAAAAAGTGTGGAACATGACACCGTTCACGACGCAAAACAGCGCAGGTGTTACCTTAAGCTTAGTGAGCCCTGATGGTGACCAAGGCTACCCGGGTGAAGTGACGACAGAAGTGACTTACACGCTAACGAACAACAACACGCTAGATATGCAGTTTATTGCTACAACAAGCAAGCCTACTATCATCAATATGACACAGCACAGCTACTTCAACCTAGCGGGTAAAGGCGACATTCTTGATCACCAAATGCAAATTAACGCAAAAGCAATTACGCCTGTGGATGGCGGCTTGATCCCAACTGGTGAGGTGATGGATGTGGCTGGCACACCGTTTGACTTCCGTACAGCTAAAGCAATCGGTCAAGATATCAAAGCAAGCAACGAACAACTGAAACTTGGTAAAGGTTATGACCATAACTTTGTGCTTAAAGACACGCCAAGCAATGAGCTTATTGAAGCTGCTACGGTTTACGAAGCAAACTCTGGCCGTACGTTAACAGTTTACACAGAAGAGCCTGCAGTACAGTTTTATTCAGGTAACTTCTTAGACGGTAGTACTGTGCAAGCGTCTGGCTTAGTGCATAATTTTAGAAGTGGTTTTTGTTTAGAGCCACAGCATTTCCCTGATGCACCAAATCAGCCAACGTTCCCAAGCACAACATTATTACCGGGTGAAGTGTATTCAACACGCATCGTGTACGAATTTGGTACAAAATAAAGGAACACAATCGTGAAAACAACAAAGCTTAAAAGCGCAATGCAAAAGGCTGGTTTAGCTAGCCTATTTGCCTTGTCGTTTGGTGCTCTGACGGGCTGTCAGACTACGGCTGAAGACAACACAGCCAAAGCAGATGTCGCAGCCGCAGCAAAAGCACCAATCCAAGATAATGGTATTTTTACCAATCCACTTTTTCCAAATGGCGCCGATCCATGGCTTGAGTACTGGGATGGTAACTATTACCTGACCACAACAACATGGACATCTGAGTTAGTGATGCGTAAATCACCAACACTAGCTGGCCTTGCTGATGCAACCCCTGTCAATGTTTGGTCTGATTCAAACCCTGAGCGTTGTTGTAACTTCTGGGCGTTTGAATTCCATCGTCTAAAAGGGCCAAACGGTTACCGTTGGTACATGATGTACACAGCTGGTACTGATGGCACTCTAGATAACCAACACTTAAATGTATTAGAAAGTGCTGGTGATGATCCTATGGGCCCATATGAATACAAGGGCGCATTAATGCCTAACGTATGGAACATCGACGGTAACTACCTAACGTATAAAGACAAGCTATATGTGATCTACTCACAATGGCAAGGCGATCAGCAATTAAACATTATTGCTGAAATGGAAAACCCGTGGACATTGAAAGAGAACTCACCGCATACGGTGATCACGCGTCCTGAGCTAGATTGGGAAATCAGTGGTCGTAAAGTAACTGAAGGCGCTGAAATTTTACAGCACAATGGCCGTACGTTTATGACGTACTCAGCAAGCTTCTGTAATACGCCAGATTACAAACTAGGCATGCTTGAACTTGTTGGTGACGATCCGCTTAAAGCGAGCAGCTGGAAAAAATACGACAAGCCAGTATTTGAGCGTACAGAAGAAGTGTTTGGCCCTGGCCACAACGGCTTTTTCACATCGCCAGACGGCACAGAAGATTGGTTAGTTTATCACGGTAATGATTCGGTAGAGCACGGTTGTAGTGCGACTCGCTCATTACGCGCACAAAAATTTACTTGGAATGACGATGGCACGCCAAGCTTTGGTAAACCATTAACACCAGGCGTTGAAGTAGCACCGCCATCAGGTGAATACGGTCCACTGGTAACACGAGTGCAAGGTCAGCGCTACCAATTAGTGAATGCAACAAGCGGCTTATGTTTAGATATTGCAGCTGATCCACAAGATGCACGTGCTGTGCAACGTCAGTGTGCGAGCACCAATGGTCAATGGGTTATTGATGCAACAACAGATGGTTTTGTTCGTTTAGCTAACCGTGAAGATAGCAAGTTTTTAGAGCTTGAAAACTGTAATGATGCCGATAACGCTAAAGTGCAATCTGCAGCATGGCGCAATAACTTCTGCCAGCAATGGAAAGTAGCACCAGGCACAGATGGTAATGTATCTATTACTAACCGTTACACAGGCAAGCCATTAGCGGTTGCGGGCTGTTCTGCTGCACAAAACCAAGCAGTTTTACAGCAAAGCGACGCAACAGCGTGTGGCGACTGGCAATTACGCCCTATGGGTAGTGTTGTAGTATTAAGCCAACAAAGCGGTAAAGCACTTAGTGTGGCCGGTACGGATAAAGTGGGTACCAATGTTGAGCAACAAGCCTATACGCATAAAGATGCACAACAATGGTTCTTCACACCAACAGATACAGGTTATGTGAGCCTTAAACAAAGCGCTGACAGCGAGTTCTGTGCTGCGGTAGCTGATAACGCCTTAGTACCTGGTGCCAACGTAGAAATGGCTTCTTGTACGGCGAAAACAGCACAGTGGCGTATTGCTCCGGTAGAAGGCGGTGGCGTGATGCTAATCAACCGCTACACAAAACAAGCGCTTGGTTTAAGTAACTGTGGTTTAGCTGAAAACACTAACTTCGCACAACAACCTGATTTAGGTAACAAGTGCCAAGTGTTCCATCTGCGTGAACCAAATTAAGTTATAAGTAAAAAATCGACTCAACCAAAGCCACTTCATTTATGAGTGGCTTTTTTTGTGGCTGTCAGCCTTCAGCTGTCAGTTTTTAGCCGAGCGATGTTGTATGTTGGTGATATGTTTGTCTGCTTGATGGGTGTTGATTTCATGACGCGCCAAGCAAGCGTGACGCCTACCACACTACTTGCCTTGCTCATTCTTCGGGTAGGTTGGTTTGAGCGAAGCGAAACCCAACATACCCCATCTAAGCCTCTGCAAATCTTTTAATTAATAAAATAACCCAAAGGTTGCCACTGGCCACTATTTTTACTTAGGCTAATTGTTTCAATGGTGTGCTCTTTATTTATAAACTGGCTTTGAAATTGAATGATCACGTATTCGCCATCAGGTGTTCCGGGTAAAGAATCGTACTTCATCAGGCTTAAATTCTTACGTAAAATCACTTTGCCAAGTGGGACACGAACTTGTTTTAACACGTTACTCCAGTTACTTTGCGGCATTGCTTGTTTAAACAATGAGTCTGTTTGCTGCCAGCTTTGCTGATACTGACCATTATCAATTAATACGAGCCAGCTTTTAGCGCGATTTATAACCTCGAGTTCTTCAGCGTTTGCACAAAAGCAGCTTAAAAAAGTGATCAATAAGAGCGTTTTTCTCATAGCAATTCCATTTACTTGTTGTTTATTGAATTCGTCTTGAAGTGTTTTTATGTTACGGCGACGAACAATAAATACTATTCATCAATTGTGCGGTTTATTTTCCCGCAGATAAGCATTTTGACTGCCGATAAATCTTACAGCACATAGCTCAAGGTGCTTTGTACTGTTTTAAACTAATTGATCAAGTAACCCAGCGGATGCCAGCCGTCAGCAGCTTTACTAAGACTTAGCGTTTCAATCACAGCTTCTTTATTCATGAACTCGGTTTGAAACTTGACCACTAAATACTCACCATTTGGCAGGCCGGGTAATGAGTCATATTTTGCTGTGCCAAAATAGGTGCGAGACATAACTCGGCCTAAAGGAACGCGTATTTGATTTAAGGCCGTTTGCCAGCGAGCTTTGGGCGTGGTGCTTTGAAAGACCTGATCAGCTTGCTGCCAGCTCTCGTGGTACTCACCCGAATCAACCAAGTTTAACCATGCTCTGGCAGTTGCAATAGGGTTTTCCTCTTCAGCATTGGCAAATAAACAAACCAATAATGATGTCAGTAAAAATAGTTTTTGTAGCGTAAATCCATTTACAGAAAGTAATAAAATTTGACGCATAAGACGCCCTCACTTCGTTCATAGGGTGAATTCATAATACGAATGAGTTGGTTAATTTCTATACTAAAAAAGTGTTAGTAAAGGTGTTTTGGTGAGATTTAAGTGTTGTTTTTTATTTGAACGATCTTTACAACTGAGTCCTCACAGTGGCGATGTAGATTAAATTATTAAGTTTATACTGTTGATTTGTTGAGCAAAAAAAGTCGTGTTAACAGCTGCTAAATGTAACGACAATGACCATAAATAACGCTTATTTTTACTGCTAAGGAAGTTTCGTATTTGCGTGCTCGATATTTCAGAGCCCGCATAGTTACTGGGTTTTTGACCCTTTTTTGGGTTTTATGGGAGAAATAAGCGAGGGGAAAGCGACAAGAGTAAAGCTTATAGCTCAAAACTTACAGCTTCCATCAAACCAGCACACTCATTAGCACTCCTGGGTCGCTAATACCTGCTTCTTTTAGCGCGTCGCTAATTGATTGGCTAAGAGTCATTATTTGCGTTTGAATTTCCATGACCATTTTGGTCTGCGTTTCAACTTGCACTTTTACAGCTTCATCTTCTTGGTTTTTAAGTGCTCGCAGTTTGGCTAATTGCTCTTTGGCAAGTTCAAGTTGCTCTTTAAGCTTTTCTAGCTGTTCAACCATTTTGCGAATATGAGCAGGGAGTTCGCTAGTTATTTCTTCTTTTTGAGCGGGCTCTGTTTCACGACCAGAGAGTTTATTTATCTCTAGGTTGCTGAGTTTGTAGCCTACTTTTGGGTTGGTATTACCGCTTGCTGTATCTGCGTTCGAGATAGTTAACGCACTTGCTAATGAGTTAATAGCCATAATGATAGCGATGAAAGTGAATGATATGTACGTATCGGCAAGGGGTACTAAAGCTTTAGAAAAAAGCCGGGTTTTCACCCGGCCTTTCCAGACAACAAATAGTTGAGGTGAGGCAGCTCACCTCACTTTGTTACTCTTGTGCAGCAGCTGCATCGTAGAGTGCTTTTATTTCTTCAGCACTAATCGCACCGTTGAAAATTTTCAGTTCATCGATAGCACCGTTATAAGGTGTATCCCAGTAGTTAACACCGAGTGCAAACTCATTTGTTTCACCAGGAACCGTGAATACGCGCGGGAAGCCACCGGTTTCTAGCTGTAGTTCACCGTTAACATACATCTTCAACACGTCACCATTGGTACCATCAACAGTGAATGCAACGTGAGTCCACTCTTTTGCAGGAATACGGCTATCTAGTTCTGCATTATCGAAGAAGGCCCCGTTATTTGCCCATAAACGAGTTAGGCCTGTACCAGCCATAGATGGCACATAACTTAACCAAGCGTTAGCACTTGCTCCGGCAAAAAATACGGATGTGTAATCTGTGAAGCTTTCAGGTTTAAGCCACATAGATACAGAGTAGTCATTGGTAGTGATTAGGTTATCCGGTAGACGAACACCTGAACCTTCAAGGAATACTGCTTGGCCAATAATACCGTCAACATAGCTCACGCTACCGCCTGTATTATTGATGAAACCACCGGTTGATTTACCTGCCGCGTATGCGCCGTTTAATGCACTTAGGTCACCTTCAAAGCTGTATTCAGCAGGCGCAAGTGATTTTAAGGTTACATCGAATGACTTAGTATCAGTAAAGTCTTTGTACTTAATGGTTGCAGTTAATGTCACAACTTGGTCGCCAGCAGACGCGCTAGGTTGTGTCACAACAGCAGTGCCATTAACAGGTTTTAAGTACTCTTCGTTGTTTGACGTCCAGCTAATACCAGACACGAATGGACCTACACGTGGTAGCTCAAAGCTTTCACGTACTGCAGATAAGTCACCTAAATCAAGTGCACTCTTAATGAATGCAGGGAAGTTATCTGGGTTGGTTTGGTTTGTCATTGCTGCAGCATTAATATTAAAACTATTAAGGGCATAGTCATATACAATGAATTCATCAATTTGACCTTGGAAAGGTAAATCCCAGCCGTAGTTCACACCCAGAGCAAAGTTACTAGATTCATGGCTGAACATATCTGGGCGAGGCATAGAGCCAACTAAGACCCCATCCGAGTAATAGTTCATAATCCCTTCATCATAGCTAATGGCCACATGAGTCCATTCGCTTTGAGTTGCTTTTTGCGTATGAACTATTTGATTCCATAGCTCTTCACCATTATCACCAAGATAAAAACTCCAAATTAATGGGTTTTCGGTAAAATGAGCAGCTCCACCAGGTATGTAGCTAATCCAACGATTGGCATTTTCTGCTGCAAAGAATAGTGGTGTGTAAGGAGTGAGTGTGTCTGGTTTTGACCAAAAAGAAACGGTAAAACTGTCAGAGTTAATGATTTCATCAGGTAAGCGTACGCCGGTTGCACCATCAAAGTTAAAGGCTTTACCTGTTTGACCTTCTGCGTATGCAGCTGTACCAGCACCCACATTTAACAGGTTGTTATCTGTTACACCAGCATCATCAAGGTTACCTAAGCCATCACTTAACGAATCTTCAAACGCATAGTGTGCAATCGCATTTTTAAACTCAGGGCGCGCCTCAAGGTTTACATTAAAAGTCTTGGTTGTGCTCTCGCCATTTAAAGAGATATTAGCCGTTAAAGTAACCGCTTTATCGCCGCGGTCTGGTGTTGGAATAAATACAGAGCCTTCACTGGTGATGTAGTATTCATCACTACTTTCCCAGTTAATTGCAGCACCGTCTTTACCTTTTGTTGGTAATGAATAGCCTTCGTCAGCAATTGATAATTCAGTTTTGATATCAAGTGCTTCTTGAACAGTGCCCAGCACGTTTGCAGTATCCGTAATTTCATCACGTTTACTTGCCCAAATGGTAGCACCTTCGCTTGATGTGGCCGATACAGTGACCGCCATCGCATTAGTTGCATCATCCCATTGCCATTTAGCCACACCAAAGTAAGTACCAGAATCTAACTCAAGTTTAATATTTGAGTCATCAATCATGTACCAGATACCTGGGTCATCACCCGTTACTGAGTGATCTTCGTTTAAAGCAATATGCATTGAACGAATAGCATCTGTGTTTACATCGTTACCATGGTTGATAAATTTGTAGTAACCATAAAGTTCATCAGCAACAACCATGTTGTCGCCTTCAAGCGGCACATAACGTTGCGGTGAAGCCATCGGCCAACCTAATGAGTTAATAAACATTTCATGTACACGAACTTGGTGCGCTGCAGTATTTTCAGGGAACTCAGTAGACGTTTGTGGGAAACGTGTATGCGTTACTAAGATATGACGACCTGTCGCTTCATCATAGTAAGCAGAGTTATGGCCTGGTGATTGGTAGCCCCACGCTGGTGCTGTTTCGCCAAGTTCTTGCGTGTACTCAAAGCCGCCCATTAGTTTTTCGCCGACCTCAAGGCCGCCTATAGCTGCAATGTCATTACCTGCGTTATCTAAGTAAGGGCCATCAGGTGTTTTAGAGCGAGCAACACGGATGTTGTAACCACCGTTAAGATCAAACCCTGCAACTGAGAAGAATAGGTAGTAGTATTCACTTTCTGGGCTGTACATTACAAATGCCCCTTCCATTGCGCGGAAGTCACCGCCTACTAGCTTTTTACCATACCCTTGGCCTGCTTCTGGCATACCCGTTTCTTCGTCCATTGCTAGCACGAAAATACCGCCAGAGTAAGAGCCGTAAACCATCCAAAGTTTGCCGTCAGCATCGTAGAAGGCAGCAGGATCAATGGCATTAGGATCAACGGCACCGTTCCATGTTGTTTGGCCGTTATCAAGTGGGTATGCTGTAAATTCTGCTTCTGAGCGATAACCGCTGCGTAAGAAAATGCCTTTGTTTTTATACGGGCCTTCAATATTGTCCGCTTCAGCTAAACCAAGGTAAGAGCGATTCCAGCACACTTCATCAACAACATCCGGTGTATCTGGGTTGTCTTGTGCACAGTGGTTATAGTAGAACCAAAACTTGCCATTTGGTGCCTGAATAACATCAGCAGCCCAGTTTCCAGTGAAACCGTCTGTCCATTCGATGCCTTCGGCAATTTCAGCTGTGTAGTTGTAATCAAATAGCGGACTTTCATTAACAGCTTCGTTAGCTGAAAGACTCGAAATCATTTCCCAGTTCAAGAGATCAGTTGATTTAGCGGCAGCAAGGTGTGAACCAAAAATATAATAAGTGTCGTCAACTTTAACGACAGAAGGATCATGCACGCTTACATTGGTAACCATTACGCTACCTGATTCAGTGTATTCAACACTGCTGCTTACTGTCGGTTTTGCACTTTGTGGGTCGGCAACCGCTGGTGCTGTGTCAAACTTAGTACCATCTTCTTTGCCACAACCTGTAACAGCCAAAGAGCAGGCTATGACCATGGCTAATTTATTTAATTTCATTTTATGTGTCCTCTTGAAACTGGGATTCATTTTTTTATTCGATTGTTGTCAATAAAAATGCCGCGTGCCTATATCAAACTAATAAGAACGTAGTATTGTAATTTTATAGTACGATTTAAAATGTGCAAATACTTTTGCAAAGGTAATTGATATGTAAACACGAAGTGTCAGTGTTTACAATGTGTACAGCGGGGTTTTAATTTTTTCAAGCTGTCAATTTTGGCGTTTTTTCGCTGTTTTTGCTCTTTTCGGAGAAGTTTTTTGCTTAGCTTAAAGTGAGGGGTTTCAGATAAATATGTTTATTTGTATTACATTTGACCACTAAAAAGGGCTCTTAAAGAGCCCTTTTTGAGATTAGTTGTCTTGTTTACTTAGACCTTCAGTGGTCATGATAATACGTTTAAGTGTGCCATCTTCATTGTAATATAGCGGCTCAATCGCCACTGAGCGGCGAAAACGCCCGCCACTTGGTTTGCCATCAATCGGTGGTACAGCGCCAGTATGGTAAATAAAGTAGTCTTTACCTTTGTATTCGATGATTGATTGGTGGTTGGTTTCGCTGTTACCTGCGATCTCATTCAAGATACCTTTATATTCCCATGGCCCATGAATGCTTTTACTCATGGCATAACAGATCTTCTCAGGGAACTCACATGCGTAAGATACATAGTAGTTGTCGTTTTTCTTATGAACCCATAATGCTTCGGTAAAGTTAGGCAAGTCTAGCGTTTTAATTTCACCATCTAGAGACAGTAAGTCGTCGCTTAGCTTTACGTATTTTGGCATTAAATTACCAAAGAACATGTAAGTATCACCGTTTTCTTCAGTGAAAATAGCTGGGTCAATGTCGTCCCAATCATTTGGTGTGTGCTTGGTCATGTCATCAGTAACAAGCGCGTGACCAATCGCGTCTTTAAATGGACCCGTTGGTGATTTAGAAGTAGCAACACCAATTGCAAAACCTGGTTTTGTATCGTTGTGGCGAACAGTTGTAAAGAAGTAGAAAGTGCCATCACGCTCGATCATATGTGAAGCCCATGCTTCACCTTTTGCCCATTTAAAGTCTGTTGCTTTCATGATTGGACCGTGTTTTTTCCAGTTAACCATATCTGTTGATGAAAAGGCTAACCAGTCATGCATTTCAAAAAATACGTCATTATTAGGTGCTTCATCATGACCTGTATAAAGGTATACGGTGTCGTTATGAACAAGTGCTGCAGGATCTGCAGTAAATACATCGGTGAATAATGGGTTTTGTGCAACGGTTAAGCTGCTCGAAAAAAGCAATGGCAGCGCTAACGCTTTCAATTTCTTCATGAGTGTCCTCTGTGATTAATAATTGTTGTTCGAACTGCTGCTTTTGTGCTTAAGGCTCGCTCTAAGTGACCAGATAATACACAGTGTACGCCTGATTATACTGAGTAACTGATTGTTTACATCAAAACAAATCAGCAAAAGTGCAGCAAAAAATAGCTCTATATTGTATTATTGTATTTTAATCATAGTAGCACCAAAATACGCCGAGTAAATAACTTGTTAGCCCTTTTTTGTTGCTCTAGATGAGTGAAAGACAAATTAAATAAGCAAACCAGTAAACGCTAAGCTACTGATAATAATGGGCCTTAATAAATTCCCAAAACAAAAACGCAGCACGCTTTGAGTTTGTAACATGTTATAATTGCAACGTTTTTTGTAAACATAATGACAGTTATTTTAATTTGGCTTTTTGAGTTGACTGTTAAATAATCATACAATATGATTAAAGTTCAGGCAGCAATGTATTAACATAAAAAATATAGACACACTCGCGCACCGTTTTGACAACACACGATGCACAATGCAGTGGTCACTCTTCGGTAACTGAATGGGGAAAGTTCAGCGGACCGATATAACTATAATTTGGAGAACACCGCTTATGTTTAAAAGAACACACATAGCCAGTGCTGTAGTTATGGCATTTACCTGTCAATTTGCTTTTGCGCAGGAGGAAACACCAAAAACTCCTGATAATAACGTCGATGAGATGGAAGTCATTCAAGTATCAGGTATTCGCGGCAGTTTAAACAAAGCGCTAGATGAAAAACGTGCAAGCGTTCAAATCGTGGATGCAATTGTTGCTGAAGATATTGGCAAGTTCCCTGATAACAACGTAGTTGAAGCACTACAACGTGTAACAGGTGTACAAACAACGGGCCGTGGTGCAGGTGAAGTAAGCGCGGTTTCAATCCGTGGTCTTACTGATGTTAATACCACAGTTAATGGTCGTGCTATCTTTACAGGTGCGGGTCGTGATGTGGCACTGCAAGACATTCCTGCAAGTTTACTTTCAGGCGTAACAGTTTATAAAACCCGTTCGGCGGATCAAATCGAACGTGGTATCGCAGGTGCGATTGATATTAAAACTCACCGTCCTTTCAACTTCGAAGGTGAAAAAGTTGTTTTAGCGGCACGTGCGATTTACTCTGATCAACCCGATGAAGTTGATCCAAATATCAGTGCATTACTCTCTAACCGTTGGGAAATCGACGGTGCTGGTGAGTTTGGTGCGTTAGTTAATATTTCATACGCTGAAACACATTACCGCGATGATTCTATGACTGCGGGCGCTGCATTTCCATTCTTTACTGATAAACCGCAGGCTAATTATTCGCCGTATTCACGTATACCGAATGAATTTTGGACTCAAGGTACTGAGTTAGGCCTACCTACTGCATCAGGTTCTACTTTAGATGTAAATGGTGAGCCAACTGAATATTTACTAGCGCGTGATGCAATTTTTGGTGCTTCATACACAGGTCTTCGTAAACGTCCTGCGGCGTCTGTATCTTTACAGTGGGCACCAGATGAAACCCTCGAAATTACAGCAGAAGGTTTCTATACAGGTTACGAAAACGAATCGCAAAATGCGATGTGGTTCTCAAATACCTTTGAAAACGGCAACGGCTTTATTGAAACGCCAACCGTGTTCGATGGCACTAACGTAATTAAAGAAAAGCAAGCAATTGGAGCAGGTGGCTTCCAAAGTGGCGATTTTTCATACGGTAAAACAGATAGCTACTTATATGCTCTAGGAGCCGAGTGGCAAGCAAGCGATTATCTCACCATCAACACTGAAGTTGTTTACCAAGACAGTGAGTACGAAACAGATTTTTTTGCAATGCGCTTTGACCGTAGAGCTTATGGCTTAGACGTTGACTTTAACGATAAAGACGGTGTACCAGGTATAGCGTTTTGGGATAACCCAAATACAGCGGTAAACGAAGCAGATATGGCTGCTATCGAAAACTGGAATGCCGGCACTATTTATGACAATGGCGGCGGTAATGCCGGTGATGCACTAACCTTCACATTTGATGCAGAATATCTTATTGGCGGCGCTATCTTCGATAAAGTGAAGTTTGGTGGTCGTTACGAAAAACGTACAGCGCAAGAATACACACGTGGTCAAGATGCTGGCATTGCTAACACTTCTTTAGCAAGTTTTATTGAACAGCTAGCAGCTGCGGGTGCATCCGGCGATGGTACAGGCGTTGTATTCCAGGTTGATGATTATTTCGATGGCCGCGCTGACGTATTCAACAGCTTTATAACTGCTGATGGTGGATACATGCTAGATAACGGCGATGCTGTTCGTAGTGTTTATGGCATTGAAGCTGAGGACGTATACAAAACATTTGATATCGAAGAAAATTCATACGCGCTTTATGCAACAACTAACTTCTTCTTAACGGAAGATATTAGCGGTGAATTTGGCTTACGTTATGTAAGCTACGAGCAAGATATGGACTTTGTCGCTGAATCTGGCGGAATGAACTCAAACGTTTTTGAAGAAAGCTCAGCAAGTGCTGATAGCAGCGCGTTACTACCAAGCTTTGTGCTTAACTGGAACATCACAGATGATGTAGTGGGTCGTGTTGCGTACACAGAAACATTACGTATGCCTAACTTTGCTGACTTAAACGCGCTGCAATACTGGTACGATCCTCTAACAGAAGGTGCAACATACGGTACAGGTAATGGTGGTAACCCAGAGCTTAAACCTACAGAATCAAAGAACTACGACGTATCACTTGAGTGGTACTTCGCAGATACAAGCTCACTTTATGCTGCTTATTTTAAACGTGAAATTGAAGGCTTAGTTGTTGCGGGTCGTAAGCAAGTTGTCCGCGAAGGTGATGACGGCGTAACACGTCCATATGTATTAAGCGCACCAGTGAATGCTTCAAACGGTGAGTTGTCTGGTTTAGAAATTGGTTTAGTTTACTTCCCTGAAAATTTACCAGATTACTTAAACGGTTTTGGTGTGCAAGCAAGCTACACGATGCTTGATTCAGAACAGGATACACCTGAATTCAATGAGCTAGGTGAAATCTCTGGTTATGTTGATTCGCAAATGGCCGGTGTTTCTGATGAATCGTACAGTATCGTAGGTATCTACGAGCGTGATTCATTCGACATGCGTTTATCTTATGTGTGGCGTTCTGAGTTCTACACAGGTAACGAAGCGGCAATCTTTGCTAATCCAATTCAGTTTTGGAGTCGTCCTGAGCAAAGCTTAGACTTCCAATTTAGCTACAATGTGAATGATGATTTAGTGGTTACTTTTGATGCAACGAACATCCTAGATGACGTATATCAAAACTACTATGGTGAAGGTAACGACAACCTATTTAACTTTGGTAATGGTATCTACTCACGAACGTTTGCACTTGGCGCACGTTATTCTTTCTAAATTTCTAAAATAGACCCAAAACCCCGGCTTTGCTGGGGTTTTTTATTGGTTTTTATAAACCAAACTATCGGTCGAAAAGAGTTGCGATTTAATAAGTATGATAATACTATTAATAAGATTAGCATTAAATTTACAAAAATAACGAACGCTATGGCCAAGCTGTGTAATATCTAAGGCTGTAAATTTATTTGATGCGCAATGTTGATGGTTTTCGACATTGCTTGAAATAGTGAGTTGCGACTCATTATTGACCAATTAGGGTGTTGTTGTATGGAATCTCAAAAGTTATCCGTTGTAGAAAAGGTCGGCTTTGGTGCCGGTGACATGGCAGTGAATGTCATGGTTGCAGCGTTATTCTATTTTATGTCTTTCTTTTACACCGATATCTACGGGCTTGATCCGGTTGATATGGGGGTGTTGTTTTTAGTGGCGCGTTTTGTTGATGCCTTTACCGATCCATTAATGGGAGTTATCACCGACAAAGTGAAAACTCGTTGGGGTCAGTTCCGTCACTGGTTCTTATTTTTATCTGTGCCATATGGTTTGTCGGTCGTACTGTTATTTACTACGCCTGATTTCGACTACAACATGAAGTTGGCTTGGGCTTATGCCACTTACCTGTTTGCAACCTTGATGTTTACCGGTGTTGCCATTCCTTATATTTCTTACATTGGTGTATTAACCGCTGATCCTAAAGAACGTTTGTCAGCCAACGGCTACCGTATGTTCTTCGCTAAAATTGCTAATGTAATAATCGTATTTTCAGTGCCGCTACTTGCCTCATATTGGGGTGATGGCAGCTTGTCGTATGGTTATAAACTGGCAATGGCATTGGTATCGGCATGTGCCGTAGCACTATTTTTGTTTTGCTTCTTTACTACTCGCGAACGTATTACTCATGAGCCACAAACCGAAGGTGTACTTACGCAATTAAAAGTACTTATTAAAAATGACCAATGGTTACTACTGTGTGCAGCATGTGTGCTTGGTACGCTTGGCTATGCGATCCGTGGCAGTGTTGCTATGTATTACGCAACGTATTATTTAGGTGTACCAGATTTAGCGGGGGCCTTTACGAGTGCGGGTATTGCAGCATCTATTGTCTCAATGGTGGCAAGTACGTGGATCACCCAGCGTTACTGTAAAATGAAGCTATTCCGTCAATCACAAATTGCCGTGCTATTCATCTCATTGCTAATGTACTTTGTGGTGCAACCGGGCGATGTAATGATGGCGTTTGTGCTTTATATCATCTTGTCATTTGTGGTTGATTTACATGCACCTGTGTTCTGGTCTGCTATTGCTGAAGCCGTAGATTACGGTGAAATTAAAGACGGCGTCCGTGCATCGGGTCTATCGTTTGGTGGTATTTCATTCTGCCAAAAAGCAGGGGGCGGTTTAGCTGGCTTAGCGGGTGGTTTATTACTGGCATTTTTTGAGTACAAGCCTAACGTTGAGCAAACCGAATTTACCCTAATGGGCTTAGCACTGATGCTAACTATCATTCCTGGTGTATTCCACGCCTTGCTAGGTCTGATCTTGAAAAAATACAAAATTACCGATGAGTACTATACGGATATGGTTATTCATAAACGCCTACCAAAATAACTACTCTTTAAACGCACACACTTAAAAAGTGTGTGCGCTTTGCTCTTTAAAATAACAATTCGCTGGGAGACAACAGTATGAACACATTCAAAGTTAGCTATTTGGCAAGCGTTTGCGCTGCAATATTAACTGTGAGCGGTTGCAGTGAAATGCCAACTGACAGTAAACAAGCTGCTTCTGTTGAGCATGCTGAACATACCAGCGAACAACATTTATTTGCCCTCAAGCAAATAAGTTTAAGTGCCAGCCCGTTTTTACATGCACAACAAACTAATGTGCGTTATTTATTAGCACTTCATCCTGATCAGCTGCTTGCTCCTTATCTGCGTGAAGCAGGCCTTGAGCCAAAAGCGCCAAACTATGGCAACTGGGAAAGTACAGGCCTTGATGGTCATATTGGCGGTCATTATCTTTCTGCCTTGAGCCTTGCGTGGGCTGCCACAGGTGATGAAGAATTAAAGCAGCGTTTAGATTATATGCTGAGTGAGCTGGATCGCGCTCAACAAGCCACAGGTGGTTACTTAGGCGGTATCCCAAATGGCGATGAAATGTGGCAGCAGATTGAAAGAGGTGAAATCAAAGCCGACTTATTCAGCTTAAACGACCGCTGGGTACCACTTTATAACATCGATAAAATTTTCCATGGCTTGCGTGATGCATACGACGTGGCAGGCTGTGATAAAGCCAAACAAATGCTATTTAAGTTAGGCGAATGGTTCTTAGCGACCACTGCTAAGCTAACTGATGAGCAAGTTCAACAAATGCTGTATTCAGAGCATGGTGGCTTAAATGATGTTTTTGCTGATATGTATTTTATCAGTGACGATGAGCGCTACTTAAAACTAGCCCGACAGTTCTCTCATAACATCATTATTGAACCGTTGTTACATAAAGAAGATAAGTTAACTGGCCTGCATGCCAATACACAAATACCAAAAATTATTGGTATGTTGAAAGTGGCTAATGCCAGCGATGATAAAGCATGGCAGCAAGGTGCTGACTTTTTCTGGAAAACAGTAAGCCAAGAGCGCTCAGTATCTATTGGCGGTAACTCGGTACGTGAGCATTTTCATGATAAAAGTGACTTCACGCCAATGGTTGAAGATGTTGAAGGCCCAGAAACCTGCAACACTTACAACATGATGAAACTGAGTAAATTATTGTTCTTAAAAACCGGTGATACGCGCTATTTAGACTATTATGAGCGCGCCACATATAACCATATTTTATCGTCACAACACCCAGAGCATGGTGGTCTTGTTTACTTTACCTCAATGCGCCCTGGGCATTACCGCATGTATTCGTCAGTGCAAGATTCTATGTGGTGTTGCGTAGGCTCAGGTATTGAAAATCACAGCAAATATGGTGAGCTGATTTATAGCAATACCGGTAAAGAGTTATGGGTAAACTTGTTTATTCCAAGCACGTTAAATTGGCAGCAGCAGGGTTTACAGATCACGCAAGACAGCCAATTCCCAGATGATAACAAGGTCTCACTTACTGTGAATCGCTTGTCTGAAGAGCAAAGCTCTGAGTCGGTAATTCATATTCGTAAACCGTCTTGGCAGCAGGGTGAGCTGAGCTTTACTTTAAATGGACAGGCTGTAAGCGCAACCGAAAAAGACGGTTATTACAGTATCAGCCATGCATGGCAAAGCGGTGATAAGCTTGCTTTTGAACTTAGCCCTAAGCTTTATACTGAGCAGCTACCTGATGGTCAGCATTATTATTCTGTGATGTACGGACCTGTTGTAATGGCTACTAAAGTACACGCTTTTGCAAATGAAAAGCTTAACTTTGTTGCTGACAATAGCCGCATGGGCCACATCGCTGCAGGGCCAACTTGTCCGCCAGAGGCTCTGCCAATCATGCTGAGTGAGCCTGAAAAATTTATTGCCGATCTCACTCGTAAACCGAGCCAAGAGCTTGCATTTATCGCCGATAAAAATGTGGCGATTGCTAAACAAGGAATTGATAATACCAAGAGCACGGAGTTAATTCCGTTCTTCCGTTTACACGATAGCCGCTATCAAGTGTATTGGCCGCAGCAAAGCAAAGCTCAGTTCACGCAATTTGTTGCCAATGCAAAAGCTGTTGAACAAGCGAAAGAGCAACTTCGTTTATTAACCGTTGATCAAATTACGCCGGGTGAGCAACAACCTGAAGTTGAACACGACTTTAAAGGTGAAGGAACCCGTGCAGGTGTCAATAATGGTCATCACTGGCGCGATGCGACAGGTTGGTTTGAGTATCAGCTTAGTAACCCAGAACAAAAAGCGGTTGCTTTGCGTGTTCGCTATTTTATTGGCGATGTGGACCGTCATTTCTCTATTAATTTAAATGGTGAGCAATTAGCTGCAGTCAGTTTGCCCGTAGGCAAGCCAACTGATGAGTTCTACACCATTGATTACCCATTAACAGAGGCAATGAAAAAGTCGAAAACGCTTACCTTACGTTTTGCTGCCGACAAAGACTCTGTTGCTGGTGGTATCTATGGTATTCGTTTAATCAACACACAATAAAGAGTTGGCTATGTTAAGCAACAATGTGTTTGCGACGGCTAAAGAGCAAATCTTACCGTCGCTTATAGATAACAACGCTGAGCAACACAGTTTTTATCACACACCCACAGGGCTTGGTTATCGAATAATTGAGCAAGGTCAGGGGGATAAACCTAGTTGGGATGCCACAGTGGTTGTGCATCAACGGGTTACACTTAAAAATGGTCGGGTGTTATTCGATACTCGCAAGCAAGGTGCTGCTGTAGAGTACGAAATTGCAGAGGCGATAGTGGGCTTACAAGAGGCGCTGCAATTAATGAATAAAGGCAGTCACTTTGAGATTTTAATACCTGCGCACCTTGCACGTGATGTGTATAGTTCGTTTATTGACAAGAAGCATCAGCAAGGCTGTCAAAGCCCCATGCTAGTTGATATTACTTTGCTTGATTTTAATTAATAGTACCTTCTTGGAACCTCAAACTAGGTCACTTAAGTAAATAAAAAACCTGCAATTTTGCAGGTTTTTTACGTTTGGATAATTACTTTTTAAGCTTGGTTGTAAGCTTATTTAGGTCGGCTGGGTTAACAACAGGCCAATCGTTTTTCCAACTCATAGGTAAAATACGTAGCTTTTGCACGCCATTATCTGCTGTTTCGTAGGCGTGTAATACTAAATAGTCTTTATCATCAAAGGTATATGCAGCATTATGACCAAGGGCTGCCCAGTCTTTATTACCTTCAATAACTAAGCTACCACCACCATCAATCATTGAGCGACCTTGCTTATCTAAATATGGGCCTTCAACATTTTTGCTGCGACCTACGCGAACATTGTAAGTACTTTTTACACCTTGGCAGCACTTATCAAATGATACAAATAGGTAGTAATAGCCGTTCTTTTTAAAGATATAAGGTGCTTCAATCGGACCATGCTCCGTGTTTGGACGACTCGCAATGTGGTGCCATTTTTCAGGCTTTGCTAAGCGAACCATGTCATCATCAAGTTGTACTAGCTTTAAGCCCCCCCAAAACGAACCGAAGCTCATCCACGGTGTACCCTTTTCATCTAAGATAATCGCAGGGTCGATAGCGTTCCAATCGTCACGCTCTGGCACTGATTCAACCACAATACCGTAGTCAATCCACTTGTAATCAGGTGATGATGGGTCAAGGGTTTCGTTAACCGTTACACCAATTGCAGAGGTATTTTTGCCAAATGCAGAGACTGAATAATAAAGGTAAAATTTACCATTTTTCTCGTATACATCGGGTGCCCATAAGTGGCCCCCGAAATTAGGGGAAACACGCTTTGCCCAACTTGGCTCATCTTTAAAAACGCGACCTGTGAGTTTCCAGTTGGTTAAATCTTTCGATTCATAATAGGTAATGCCAGGGCCTGTGCTAAATACATAATACGTGTCGCCTTCTTTGGCCATGACCGGATCGTGTACTTCAACTTGCTTTGCAGATACGGCTGCGGCAGAAAAAAGTAGCCCTGTTGAAAGCCACTTCATCGCTTGTGTCACGTTACTTACGAGTCTCATGCTTGAATACCTTTTGTTGTTTTAACTCTTGTGTTCATTCAGCTACTATATAATATGTAATACAATATTAACAATAAAATCGAGACGAAATACAGGACACATTATGCTCAAAAAAATATCTCGGCTAACGCTTGTTAGTGCGTTAAGCGCCTCGTCATTGTCAGCCTTTGCTGATGCTAATAGTAGCAAGACTCTTGCGCCAATTGATAACCCCATTGTACTCAAACGTGCTGATCCATGGTTAGTTCGTGATGATAAAAGTGGTTGTTACACGTTTATTGGTAGTTCGCCGAAATTTGATGAAATTGAGCTGCGCCAAGCTTGTCGTTTAAACGATTTAAAATTAGCAGAGCCGAAAGTTATTTGGCAAAAGCGCGATAAAGGCCCAATGAGTGTCAATATTTGGGCCCCTGAGCTACATCAGATTGATGGCAGTTGGTATATCTACTTCGCTGCAGGTGATATCGAAAAGCCGTTCAGTATTCGTATGTATGCGCTTAAAAACGACAGTGCTAATCCGATGCAAGGTGAGTGGCAAGAAATGGGGCAAGTAACCAGCCACCTTGATAGTTTTTCGCTTGATGCCACAAGTTTCACGCACAAGGGTAAGCGTTATATGATTTGGGCGCAGCAGAACCAGCCTGCAACTTATAACTCTGCTTTATGGTTAGCTGAAATGGACTCACCAACATCAATTAAAGAACCCATTATCGCGATTACAGAGCCAACCCTTGATTGGGAAGTGCAAGGCTACAAGGTAAACGAAGGTGCTGCAGTCATCACCCATGGTGATAAAATATTTGTCACGTATTCAGCCAGTGCCACCGATCATCGATATGCGATGGGCTTGCTATGGGCAGATGTGAATGCTGATTTGCTTGATCCTGCTAGTTGGCATAAAAAGGCTGAGCCGGTGTTCACCACCAATGCTGAGCTAGGTCGTTTTGGCCCTGGGCACAACAGTTTTGTAAAAGCTGAAGATGGTGTAACCGATTTAATGATTTATCACAGTCGTGACTATAAAGAGCTGAAAGGCACACCACTGACAGACCCAAATCGCCATGCGCGAGCACGCATTATTACGTGGGATAAAAATGGTTTTCCAGTGTTCTCACCAGAACTCGCCGATTAACAACTTTTAAAAAAAGGGCGCCAATTGGCGCCCTACAACTTTGGGAACGAACGATTACCAGAAGCGGTAGTAAATAAAGGCAGTAATACCAATAATACCCGCGGTATGAATGTAATCCCACTTATCTAAGCCGGCAGCTACTTCTTTCATCGTTGCTTTATCTAGGCTTGAGAAAGTAAGACCTTTCAATTGTTCTTCGTCTGCTTGCTTGGTGAAAATACTCACCACAATCATAATCGCAACGACCACGACAAATAGCAGAATACAGTAATATAACCAGTTCATCGTGGTGATCCACGCAAATGATGAACCTGTTAAATCATCTTTAAATGGCAGCAACACTAAGCGGATCATACCAAGCACAAAACCTGATACTAAACCCACAAAACCAGCAGTTGGAGTGATGCGTTTACTGCATAAACCTAGTAAGAATACTGCTGCAATTCCCGGTGCAATAAGAGACTGCACACTTTGCAAGTATTCATAAAGCACATCGGCTATTAAACTCATGACGGGTATCCACAGCAAGCCTAATATAACAATAACGATAGTGGCAATACGGCCTACTTTAAGAAGATGCCTCTCAGATGATTCAGGTTTGAATTTTTTATAGAAATCAATCGTGAACAAGGTCGCTGACGAATTAAATAATGATGCTAAAGAACTCATAAGGGCTGCTACTAAACCACCAATTACAATCCCCTTAACACCAGCTGGTAATAGCTCAGCAACGAGAGTTGGGAATGCTTGGTCAGCACTGTCATAGCTAATAATACCTTTAACATTCAATGCGTATGCAATCATGCCCGGCACTAAGAAGATAAATACAGGAAGTAATTTTAAGTAACCGGCGAACATGGTACCGCGACGTGCTTCTTTAATGCCTTTTGCAGATAAAACACGTTGTACGATGTATTGGTCAGTACACCAATACCAAAAACCAATAATGAATGAACCAAATACAATGCCAGGCCATGGGAATTCAGCATCTGAAGCACTACGAATAAGGTGCATATTAGCATCGTTGATACGCTCAACTTCAGCCCAGCCACCTACTTTATCTAGACCAACAACGAGTATGACTAAGGAGCCAATAATGAGCACCGGAGTTTGCAACACAGAGGTCCACATAATGGCTTTCATACCACCAAGCACCGTATAAATACCCGTGATCACTACAAGGCCAATGGCTGAGATCCAGAAGAAATCGATACCCCAAATACTCTCAATACCTAAGATTGTTTTAAATGCGATACCGCCGGCATAAACCGTTACTGCGACCTTGGTTAATACATAGCTAATCAATGAGATTACAGATAAGAAAGTACGTGATTTAGAGTTAAAGCGGCGCTCTAAGAATTCAGGCATGGTGTAGACTTTACTACTCCAATAGAAAGGCACGAAAATCCAACCGAGTAGTAGAATGATCCACGATTGCATCTCCCAGTGAGCTAGTGCCATACCCGATTGTGCACCTGAACCTGAAAGACCCACTAAATGTTCTGAGCCAATGTTTGATGCGAAAATAGAGGCACCAATCACTAACCAACTTGCATTACGACCCGCTAAAAAGTAATCAGCGGTGTCTTCTTCTTTTTGTCGCATAGACATCACGACAACGCCAAGTAACAGGACAAAAAATCCTGCTAGCACTGCCCAGTCTAAGGTACTTAGTTCGACCATCGTGTGTTCCACCTAATTTTGAAAAGAGAGTTTAGCTTTATAATTGTTGAATAAAAATATTATATTATAAATAGGCCGAGTGAAAGAGATTTGTTAAAATAAGGTGACAGTCTGTATTCTAAATGGTGACTATACTGTGTGAATTTTAGACACTTGTATTAGGTTGTTTTTTGTTTGCTATTGATTTTAATAGATTATTTGCAGGATGACGGAATAGCTTTATAGATGTATCATATTACTCAGATCTTTTGAGGAACACACATGGCGCGTTTAGAAAATTTAAACTTATCACAACAAGTTACCAATGAGCTCGGTAAAGCAATTATTGTTGGTGATTATAACACTGAAACGGGGCTACCAACTGAAGCACAACTATGTGAAGTGTATGGTATTAGCCGCACAGCTGTCCGTGAAGCAGTGAAAATGCTTGCTGCAAAAGGACTGATTTCTTCTCGTCCACGACAAGGTATTCGTGTTGAATCGGCGGAGAACTGGAACTTATACGACACAAGCGTATTAAAATGGTTACTAGAAAGCAGCCCTTCACTTTACGTACTTAAAGAATTCTTACAAGTGCGCTTGGCTATCGAACCTCAAGCAGCAGCACTTGCAGCAAGAAAAGGCGACCAAGCGGCAATTGCAGAAATTAAAATGGCACTAGATAAAATGCAAGCAGCGGCAGAAGAGCCTGAAGGTGTGATGCATGAGCCTGATCTTGCATTTCACACGGCAATTTTACATGCCAGTGGTAACCGTTTTTTCTACCAATTACGTGATTTTATTCGCACAGCGCTGCACGTGAGTATTCAGCATACTACGCCAGCTAAAGGCAATAAAAAGGCCATCGCTGAGGAGCACTTTAAAGTGTATAACGCAATTGCGAGCGGCGATCCTGAGCGTGCTAAAAACATGATGACGTACATGATTGATGAAGCAATGGCGTTTATTGAAAAAGAAATCGCTGATAAAGAAGCGGCTCAATAAGTATCGCTTCTTTACGTTGTAATGACTTTTAAAACATAAGGTTATCATGCCAAATTCAAACGAGCTAAAAACAGTTTACCCAAGCCTTGCTGGTAAGAGTGTGTTTATTACTGGCGGTGCATCGGGAATTGGTGAAGTAATGGTAAGGCGGTTCTGCGAGCAGGGCGCGAAAGTCACCTTTGTTGATATTGCAACTGAGCAAAGCGATGCGTTGTGCGCAAAATTAGCTGGTAAATATGAATTTGACCCACAATTTATCCATTGTGATATACGTGATGTTGAAGCTTTAAAAGCGGCCATTGAGCAAACTCGCCAGCAGCAAGGTGATATTGGTGTGTTAATTAATAACGCAGCCGATGACACTCGTCATGCTGCAGAGAATATGGATGTGAAATATTGGGAAGACAAGTTTGCAGTTAACTTACGCCCGTGTTTCTTTTCATCTCAAGCAGTGGTTGAGCAGATGCAGCGTTTAGGCGGTGGTAGCATTATCAATATGGGGTCGGTAAGCTGGCGTATTAAGCAGACCGGCATGCCAGCCTACACAACCGCAAAAGCGGGTATTGAAGGTTTAACCCGTTCATTAGCTGCTTCATATGGTAAAGATAATATTCGTGTGAACTCACTGGTTCCGGGTTGGGTGATGACAGAGCGCCAGATTACGCATTGGCTAACCCCAGAAATGATTGAAGATGTTCGTTTAAGTCAGTGTATTAACGAAACTATTCAACCAGACCATGTAGTGAATGCCGCGCTATTTTTGGCCGCAGATGACAGCTGTATGATGACTGCACAATCATTGATAGTGGATGCGGGTTGGACATAATCTTGCGAAACGATAACAAAATGACTAGCGTGAAATAAAAATTTTACATAATTAAAATGATACTATAATAATAAAATATACGATTTAGGCTCAGCAGAGCTCATACTTAGGAAGGTGGTAAGAAAGTTTGACCGACTTTGTACTTGTTTATTTAATTCTGATTATTGGTGCTTGCCTACAAAGTGTTATTGGCTTTGGTTTAGGAATGTTATGTGTGCCTGTGCTTTACTGGCTAATGCCAGATCTGGTGCCTGGGCCAATGATTTTGAATGCGCTGTTTTTAACGTCGGTATTAATGATTAAGCACCGTGGCGCGATAGACATGAAGCAAACTGGTATATCTATTATTGGCGGTGCTATAGGTGTCATTTTAGCTGCTGTCGTGATGTGGTATGTCAATGCGAAGCAGTATCAGCTTCTGCTAGGGGTGAGTATTTTGGTGGTGGTGGCTTTGTCTATCATAGGTATGAAACCGAAAATCTCAACAATTACTAGTTTACTAGCATCAATGTCGTCGGGCTTTTTGGGTACCACAACTTCTGCAGGAGGTGCACCAATGGGGCTACTCTACCAAGCTGAAGATAAAGAAAAAATTAAAGCTAACTTGAGTGCATTTTTCGTGTTTATAAACCTGTTTGGCATTATCGTATTGATGCTTACAGGTTCCGCCGATATGACTGATGTAAAGCTATTCTTTTTTTGTTTGCCAGCAATTTTAATTGGCTGGGGCTTGTCGTTTGTGATTAACAATAACCTCAACGAGAAGGCCATTCGCGGCATAATCTTACTCGTTGCGGGGTTGTCTGGCCTAGCACTTATTTTCATACATAGATAGAATGAGAATAGTTCAGCTGTTCGTGTAGTGAAGCCAATGCTCGATGACACCATCAAAATGATTATTTCTAGCCAGTGCCAATTAGGCGAAGGGGCCTATTTTGCAAAAGCACATAACTGCTTATTTTGGGTAGATATTTTAGGGCAGCGCTTGTTTCGCTTAGATTGCCAATCAATGCGAGTTAGCCAGTTTACCATGCCAGAGCCTATTTGCTGGGTTATGGAAACCGAGCAGGGTGAACTAGTTGCAGGCTTTGCCAAAGGTATTTATAAACTTTGTAGTGAAAATTTCAGCCGCGAACTACTTTATTCAATAGACCATGAACCCTCACAAAATCGTTTAAACGATGGCAAAACGTCTCGCCAAGGCTTTGGTTTTTTTGGCTCTATGGACTCTCAAGAGCAAACCAATAGTGGTAAGTTATATCGTTTTGGACATGGGCAAGCTCCGATTTCTGTTGATCATAACTACACCATCAGCAATGGCCCTGCGGTGAGTAAAAATGGCTATTTTCTATATTCTACTGACTCAGATAAACAAACTATCTATCGTTTTGTTCTGAATAAGCAGGGCGAGCTTTCTGATAAACAAGAGTTTATTCGCTTTAGTGAAAGTATGGGCTTTCCAGATGGCATGACCGTTGATAACGAAGACCATTTATGGGTTGCCGCTTGGAATGGCTATGGCGTTTATCGTTTTTCACCAAGCGGCGAGCAGGTGCAGTTTATTCGCTTGCCCGCACCGCGTGTTACGAGTGTCGCATTTGTTGGCGAGGAGCTAATGCATTTAGCTGTGACTACCGCTGCAGTGGGTCTGGAGGACTCAGTTCTCGCTGATTACCCGCACAGTGGTGGCGTGTTTATTCTCGAGCCGGGCGTTAAAGGCATTGCTGAAACGCCCCTGAAACTATAGGTTCTCCATCACTTGGTAACGCAATTCTCCAAGGAAAGCGCGTGCTGCTGGACCAAGCTTATCACCATCTTTAAAGAGCAAGTGTAACTTAGCGCTGCGACTACTGTTATGGGTTAAATTAAGTGCTTTCATTTGCCTCGCCGCAAGGTGTTTTTCTATTGCTATTTTTGGCAACCACGCAAAGCCAAGTCCATTACTGATCATATCAATAGAAGTGCGCAAATGAGTTACCGTCCAGCGCTGATCGGCACCTAACCATCCACCATCTTGCTTGTGTTTATTGGCTGAATCGCGGACAACAATTTGGCGGTGTGATTTTAAATCTTCGAGGGTTATTTCACGTTCTATTGCATGCAAAGGGTGATCTGGGTGTGCAACGGCAATAAACTCAATATCACATAATTCTTCGTGAAAGTTTGCCGCAATTGGAAAGCCGGTAATAGCAATATCAACCTGATCGTTTTCGAGCAGTTCATTCCCCCCCATCAGCACAGACTCATGGAGTTCAATACGCAGTTGCGGGTATTGTGACGAGGTATCGTTAAGCACTTTATAAAGCAATTGCTGTGGGAAAATAGCATCAACAGCAATTCGTAATTTGCTTTCGATGCCTTCACCTAACGTCTGGCCTATTGCCTCAACTTTTGCGGCTTCATCGAGTAAGTAATTAGCACGGCGCAGCATCATTTCGCCAGCTTCAGTGAGCACGGTTTTGCGGCCTTGAATGCTGAATAACTTTACATCGAGTGCAGATTCAATTTTGCCAACTGCATTATGAATACTCGATTGGCTTTTATGAATACCTTGTGAGGCTTGGTTAAAGCCTCCAAATTCAACAACAGCACGAAACATGCGCCACTGTTCTAGCGTAATTCTTAGCATGATGTTCCTTTGCTTACTTAACTACCTAATAGTACCTGTAAATACTGAAAAAGTTTACTTTTTAGGTGAGGGCAACTCAATATACTCAAGCTCATCACCGGGGATTTTAGCAAAACGCTGTGCTTGCCAATCTTGTTTTGCTTGCTCGATGCGCTCTTTGCTGTAAGCAACAAAATTCCAGTGTAAATACGGGACTTTATTGAATTTACTGCCACCGAGTAAAATAAAGCGGCTGTGCACCAGAGTCGTTATTTCGTGTTCGCTGTCATCAAGTAGTACAAAGTCGCCTTGGGTATAGCGCGTATCACCCACACTAATTTCACCATAAATAACATACACTGCGGTTTCATGATGAGGATGCGGTTTAGTTATATGGCTACCTTGCTCTGCTACCGTATCGACATAAAACATCGGTGAGTAGCTTTTCACAGGGGAGCTTAAGCCATAGGCATCACCGACAATGAGTCTCATCAGCACGCCTTTTTCGATTTTCTCAGGCAATTGCAGTTTTTTGATATGTTCAAAACGCGGTGCTATTTCGGTTATACTCTCAGGTAAAGCAACCCAGCATTGCAGACCATTGATGTCGTGCTCGCTCGCCCGCACTTCAAGGCTTTCTCTTTCTGAGTGCACTATCCCGCGACCTGCGGTCATCCAGTTAACATCGCCGGGTTCTATTTGCAGGCTATTACCTAGCGAATCGCGATGGTAAATACTGCCCGTAAATAAATAAGTGAGCGTTGATAGGCCAATATGAGGGTGAGGCTTCACATTTATGCCCTCACCGCGAGGAAAGTGATTTGGTCCCATGTGGTCAAAAAAGATAAATGGGCCAACCATTTTTTTGTCAAAATGAGGCAAGATGCGTTTTACATCGAGCCCACCAATATCATGGCTGGTTGCTGTTAATAACGTTGCCATATTCGCGCCCTCTTAAAAACAAATTCAGCCAACAACCTAGGTTATTGGCTGGGATAAATATTAAGCCTGACTACGTTTTAACACTAGTTGATCTAGGCTGATTTTGCCTGCACCAACACTGGCTAATGCTAAAAAGCCGCCTGCCATTGCAATGTTTTTGTAGAACATTAAAAATTGCATTTGATCATCAAGTTGAAAGTGGAATAACAAAGCACTAACTAGGCTGAAACCAGCAAAAGCGACAGCGGTTAGTTGTGTTAAAAAGCCTAGTAAAATAAATAATCCGCCAACAATTTCAAAGGCAATCACAAACGGCAGTAAGAACTCTGGTAAACCGACACTACTCATATATTGCGCTGTAGCATCGAAAAACTCTATTTTGCTAAAGCCGGTTAGTAAAAAGATGGCCGATAAACCAATACGTGCCAATAAAGTGCTAATATTTTGTAAGTGTGGTTGAGCTGAGATTAAAGTAAAAAGTTTCATAGTAGGTATCCTGTTTCGTTAAGCAGTGTGTCTGCGATGGAGTAACTATAAGTTCACTTTAAAAGAATTAAAAATTGTAAAATCAGCATTTACCATTCTCTAAAAAAGAATCCAAAAAGAGGTTGAATATGAAGTTGTTGTTATTGATAGGGTTTTGTTTTTCGGTGGCTACAAGTAGCTTGGTGTTTGCTGAACAAAATTTACCAAATAGTCGTCATTATGAGTTGCTAGCTTCAGATATTGCGGTGCAGCAAAGCTGGCAAGTTAAAGACACAATTAAAGGTTATGAGATGCTGGAATATCAAATTAACCTTAATAAAGGCACTACCTTAACGGTTGATTTTGCTCCATCAAATTCAAGCAACTACTTTAATATTTTACCAAAAGGCAACCCAACTGCTTTGTTTGTTGGCCCGGTAAAAGGTGATCATGCTGAGATTAAAATCTCTGATGATGGCGATTATGTGATTCGGGTCTTTTTGATGCGCAATGCCGCGCGCCGTGATGAGCAAAGTGAATTTACTGCCGATATTAGCGTTGTAAAAAGTACATTAAAAGGCATGCACCCAAGCTGGGATGTCGATGGTGATGGGGTTAATGATTGCGAGAAAGACGGTAGCTGCGATCACACTGTTGACTACCGCCTTCCTCGAAAGTCGAATTAGGCCAATTTTAAGGCCTAATTAGCAAACTACTCAGGCGCCACTTCAAGCGTTGTGAATAATGAGTAGCGTACATTATCGATATCGGCCTCTGTTGGTTTTTGATCAACAGATGCTTCAATCAGATACATATCGGCATGAGCGAATGTCACAATAAAGAAGCCTTTTTTATCGGTTGTTACTTTCACTTCGTCACGCTCATTGCGATAGCGTGCACTACCACGAACAATAGCAAGCTCAACGTCAGCGGCTGGTTTGCCATCCATTAATAATTGGAACTTAGCTTCTTCACCAGCAAATAGATCGTTCGGGTGAGTTGGGCCTGAAATTTCTAAACCTTGACCAAGCAATGTTGGCTTAGAAGTACCATTACGGCTTACAAAAGTATCAACCGTTGCGATTGATTTTACAGTGCGTACATCGGTTGCGCCTGCTGGTAGGTCTGCTTCTTTTTTACCTGCGAACACACGGCCACGGTTGCCATCTTTGTCTTTATAGAAAGTCATTAGCATTGGTTTTTGCTGCATAGCAATATGGTAAGTACCGTCTTGCGTTAAGCTCACTGCCGCTGAGTTTTTGCGTTTTAAGTAGTATGCGCGGATAGTTTCTTCAACCGGCTTACCATTTGGAGCAAGGGCAATTAATAAGTTGTCGTCATACTCTGCGCCTTTTTCTTTCGGGCGGTATGCTTTATCTGGGCTAAACAACTCATTCGAAATACTGGCATCGATCATCACATAGTGAGTTTTCTCACCAGATAAAGAAGTGTGAGATGGCATTAACCAACGGGCGTGTGCTTGTGCATAGCCAGAGGCAAGTGCTGTGAAGGTTACTGCGCCGATCAGCGCCGTTTTTAATAATTTTAATTTCATTGTTTGTCCTTAATTACTGGTAATGGTAACAAAGCTAGTCGCGAACTCTTTTTCGCCTTTAATTGTGACTTTGCCGTCTTTCGTTAAGTCGATTTCAACGCGGGTGTAATCTCGGCCACCTTCCTCACGTACAACTTCAACATTAAGCAGGTAGCTACCAGGTTTAACTGGATTACCTTTTAAATCTTTACCTTGCCACTCAATGGTGTAAGTGCCTGGGCGTTTTGTTGCACCTGTTACACCATCAAAGCTGTCGTTGCTACGACCTGCTTTTCGCCACCACTGACGTAAGTCTTTAAACCATTCAGCTTTTTCGACCCAAAGCGCAATAGTGGTGACGTGTTTACGCTCAGGTGTTTCTAGCCATAGCGCCACATAAGGGCGGTGGTATGGGGAAACATCTAGCTCAGGTAAAGTGAACTCAATGGTTAGATTGGGATCTTTTGCAAAGCTCAGTGGGCTGAATAAACAGCCAATTAGTAGAGCTGCGATTAAGTGGGCTTGTTTCATTAAGATACTCCTTTAAGTTGAGGCACCCAAACTAGATAAATGACCAAAGGCGTGGCAACACCAAGAAGCGTTAACCAAAGGCCTGCGGCCCGTTTTTTACGGTTTTGAAAGAGAATAATTAATCCGGTGATGGCAAACAGAATCATCAAAACAGCTGAGATATCAATGACCCAGCTCCATGCTTTACCTGTATGGCGGCCTTTGTGTAGGTCGCCAATCAGACTCATAAAGCCGCCGGTTTGATAATCAATATTGAGCTCGCCCGTTTGAAAATCGATTTCGGCGTAAGCAAAGCCTGCTGGCAGCGGATAGTCGAGCATCACCAAAGCATCTTCTTTTTCCCACTCAATACTTTTTACATTACTAAGTGAAAATTGCTGCTGCATGTACTGTTCTATTTCAGGGTATAGGCTCGGTAACGTGTCGAGATTAGCTTGTGCTTTTTCGAATAACTTTGCAGAAACAAGTAGTTGGTTCTGACCATTATGTTTATCATTTTCGAGCCAACTAATGTGATTAAGAATGATGCCGCTGACACAAAATAAAATAAGTAAAAAGAATAAGGCCGTTGAAAGGTATATGTGTAAGGCGCGGCTTACACTATAAAAGCTGCGTTTATTTAAAGAAAACATAATTAGGTGTATTTGTTTGTTATACGCATATGATAATGATTTGCATTAGTGATAACAAGCAAGTTTACGTTCTTTACATTTCTTTGCGTTAGAAATGAATAGCAAGATAAGCCATTACCGCAAGTTGCGAGCTGAGAAAACAAGCAAGCAACATTAAGCGGGTGTGTGTGGTTATATTAACTTGAATTAGGGTTGGTTTATTTGGCGCTGATGGGCGGTTAATTAAATAGGCTAAAACGCTTAATTCAATCACCGCCACCAAATACATAACCCAAATTGGCGCGGCACTTTGTAGTAAAAAAGCATACCCGATAGCCATGCCCAAACCTGCTAAGAACTTAGCGCGAGTAGGAACGACCTTATATTCTTGCCAAAACCTTAAAGGCTGGCCGTACTTTGGATGGTGTAGCAGCCAGGCAGAGAGCTTAGGTGATGAGCGGCTAAAGCACGCCAATGCTAGTATAAAAAAGATAGTTGTAGGCATCACAGGTAATGCAATACCTATGATACCTAAACCCACCATCAATAACCCGAGTAATTGATAGCAGCCATTTTTATAGGCGGTAAACGCCGCTTTCACATTCATCAATAAAGTTGGGCCTGATAAAACTTAAATCGTTGCAGTGCTTGCTCGGCACCCTCTATCAAAGTGGCTTGTTGCTGTTCACAGAGCTCAAGGCTATCAATAAGATGACTTAGTTGACAGCCCTTTTTGTACACACTGGCTTTAGCAAGGTAGCTTGCACCACATTGATTATTTAACTTTAGCTCAGCTTCAACTTCTTTGCCTAATGTAGCTGCAGAAAATTGCGATCCTTCAATTACATACAGCTTTTGTCAATAAACCATGTTTAGAATGGCGAAATATAATAATGATTTACATTTGTATAGCCAGAAAAACGTGCTTGCAAAGGTACAGAACGGACCTGAAATATGAGCATAGTGGCTATCAAGGAGTAAGGTATAAATTAAGCTAGTTATTACTCAAGCTAAGAAGATCGTGAAATTATTGTGAGTTTTTGAGTAAAGTAAAGAAAGGCAAGGAGAACATCTCCTTGCCTCTAAATAGCTCGCTAAATTAAGCGGGTATATTACTATTAGAAATAATAACCTATATTGATATTGAAGCGGGTTTCAGTCTCATCGCTGTCGCCAGCAATTGAACCACCAACGAATGGTTGGTTTTTCGCTTGTACAAAATCAAAGTAAGTGAATAAGCCGCCTGCAGCAACAGATACACCGGTTACATTCATCCATGTATCTTCGCTGTTGTCTGACTTGTCATAAATAATGCCGTAGTCATTGTAAAACTGTAGGTTTGTTACCGGACCCCATTCTACAGGAAGGCTGTAAGCGATATTAGCATTAGTCATGGTCGCTTCTGCGGCAATACTATCGTAAAACGCATAAGCACCCACGGCCATACGGTCGACGTTGTCGATATCGTAGTTATATTCACCATGCTGAAGTTGGAAATTCCATGGACCAATTGTGCTGTTTAAGTGCACAGCCCAAGCGTAGTAGTCGCCAGCTTTATCTTCACCATCATGTAAGCCGCCAGATAAGGCTGAAACACCTAGCTCGGTGGTGCCGCCATCATGCTCAAAGTGATAACCATAACGACCAGAGAAGGTGTTGTATTCACCAATCGCATTGGTTGGTTCGGCGTATACACCTTCACCTGCAGAGCGGAAACCCACTACGTCGTATGAGTAACGGTCGCTTCTGTCGTCCACATAGCCGTCAACGCCACCTAGTTCATCATTTTTGAAAAAGCCAAGGTCAATTTGCCAGTTGTCAGCAATTTTGCGTTTGAATAGCACACCCAGGTCATGGTCATCTTCAAGACCAATATAATAAGTGGTGCCAAAGAAGTAGTTGTGTGAGTTATAAGGCCAGTTACCAAAAGGCACTTTGGTAATACCTGCCTGCACCTGCCAGTCTTCGGCAAAGTCATAGGCTGCATAGGCATACTTAACTGCGGTCATGTAATCGAAAAAACGGATCTCAGCGTTAAGCTGCACATCACCGACATCGCCTGCAAAATTTAGCCTGAAGATGTCAAAATCGAAGTCACCACCGCGGTTTTTATTGCCATCGTTATACGACGTATGGCTGAAGTTGGTACGTACAGCCCCACCGACTTTAATGCCAGATTCTTTTTTAGGTGCTTCTACGGCCGCTGTTTGCTGCTCAAGTTGCTTTTGTTGTTTTGCTACTTGTGCATCAATTTGCGCTTGTTTCTCGGCTTGTTGCTGCGATTTTGCTTCGGCAGCATCAAGTTTGCTTTGCAGTTGCTGCATTTGCTGTTTCAGTAATTGCAGCTGTTCTTGAAGGTCATCAATTTCAGATGCCTGACTAAGACTTGAAGTTGTGCCCAAGGCTATAGCAAGGGCTAACTTTGATAGTTTAAGCATGAATTTTCGCTAGTGTTGGAATGGGTACTGTTAAGAATAGTTGATATTCAGGCCGAACCCAAGCCTAGACACAGAAAATTAATATTAATCAATCAGTTTTAATTTTTACTGTGCTTCTAATGTCTTGGTGATTGCGCCAACCTCAAGCAGCGGTGAAGCATCGAGTTGATCCGCATCCATCATTGCAGCAATGCGTTGCATTGATGATAGTAGTAAACTTTGCTCCCACTCTTCTAGTGCTGAGAACTTTTCGATGAAGTGCTCTTGCAATGGCTGAGGTGCTTGCTCTAGTAGCTGTTCTCCCGCTTCTGTTAGATGCAAACTAACTCGACGCTTGTCTAATTGGCTACGCACACGAGTGATCAGATTACGGTTTTCTATACGATCTAATATATTGGTAACCGTAGCCGGGCTTAAGTTTACATTTTGTGCGATGCGGCTGGCGGTAATACCATCGGTTTGTGCAACCTCATTCATGATAAGTAATTGTGGGCCGGTTAGGCCTGAGGTTTTGTTGAGCTGTTTTGAATGAAGGTCGATGGCTCTGATCACTTTACGCAGCGACACTAATAACTCGTCATACTTTTGCATGTTTCTGTCTCTTAAAAAAGGCGGCATGAGGCAACCGCAATCGCGAAATATTACACATCTAATAAATTGAGTTCAAATAAATAATAACTATGTAGCTTATAATTTTCGGCGATAATGCTTATTATCGTGTTTGGTGATTAATTAGAGTAGAAATTAAAAGGTAAAGTTTAAAAATTAGATGGAGTAATTGTTGTTAATACTTAAAATGCTACTCGAGGTGACATCATCACTTTGTAGTAAAACAATTTATACAAATAACTAAATATTATTTACTAATAGCCACTGCATTGGGTATGGTGGATTTTTCTTTCATTAAATGGGACGAATTATGAAGTTATCGCCATCAGTTACGATTGAGCAAAGTGAAACCGGGCTTGAATTTATTAAAGTTGCTAGTGAGTTTTGTAGCGCAACTATTTTTCTGCAAGGTGCGCAGATCACTGAGTTCACGCCAACCAATAAAAAGCCATTATTATGGGTCTCTGAACTAGAAGATTACCAAGAAGGCAAAGGTGTGCGAGGTGGTATTCCGATTTGTTGGCCATGGTTCGGGGTAAGCCAAAATGAAGGATGGCCTGCTCATGGTGTTGCTCGCACAAGTTTGTGGCGCGCAGAAGAAGTGAAAGAGCAAGACGATTCTATTTATATCAGTTTGTCGCTGCCGATGACGCAAGTTGATGAAAAGTATTGGCCTTACAAAACTAAGTTGTTAGCTGAGTTTATATTAACCTCTAGTTTAGAACTGCGTTTAACAACCACTAACTTAGATAATCAAACTGTACAGTTTACTCAAGCACTGCACACGTATTTCCCAACACCTGCAATTGAAGAAACAAAAGTAGATGGTTTGCAAGGTGCGAAATACATTGAATTTGCTGAAGGTCCATTTGAGCAGAATGAATTAGTGTCGTTCGCTCGTGAAACAGACATGGTTTACACCGAAGCGAAAGATACTCAGCGTATCATCACACCTGATGGCATTATTGAAGTGGGACGCGAAAACTCAACATCGTGTGTGCTTTGGAATCCTTGGATTGATAAATCAAAACGCCTTTCTAATTTTGCTGATGACGAATACCACGTAATGCTGTGTTTAGAAGCGGCTAATGTCCTTGATGACAGTGTTGAACTTGCACCTGGAGCAAGCCACACACTTGCAACAAAACTACGCTGGGTATAATTTATAACATATAACAACTCAGTGTTAGCACGTAAGGCCGGCACCGCTGGCCTTTACAAGGAATTACCGTGTTTAGTAATCAACAAATAGAAACCCTTCCAAAGCATCAAACTATTCAATTCCAACCACTTGCAGATAATGCGATATGGCATGTACAACTAAATTGGTTGCTGTTTTATGTGCCTCTCATGGCTGTGATTATAGCTGTACGGCATTTTAATCCAGCCGTTAGCGAAGCTATTGCTACACCTTGGCTGCTGGTTTTGCCATTGCTGG
Source organism: Pseudoalteromonas sp. HF66 (assembly GCF_011806445.1). NCBI lineage: Bacteria > Pseudomonadati > Pseudomonadota > Gammaproteobacteria > Alteromonadales > Pseudoalteromonadaceae > Pseudoalteromonas > Pseudoalteromonas sp. HF66. The sequence continues at coordinate 122,906 of NZ_JAATOU010000007.1, read as the reverse complement.
TAATCCTATCAATGGTTTACAACCTCTACAGTATACGCGCCAAAGGAGTTGCAGTAAGAGAGCACGATATCGCTTTTAAGCGAGGTTTAATTTGGCAACAAATCACCTTATTACCTATTTCTCGCGTGCAACACACCGAAATTCATCGCGGTCCAATTGAACGAAAGTTAGGCTTGGCAACACTTAGACTCTACAGTGCCGGTGGCATGAGTGCTGATTTACATATCAGTGGTTTAACTGACGAACAATGTAATGATGTCCGACAGTTCGTGCAAAGTTATGGTGATAATACAACAACTCAAGATAATGAGCTTGCCGATGAATAATCAACAATGGCAACGCGTGTCGCCATGGGCACTACTGTATTTTATTGTTCATTTTGCACTGCGCTTTATAAAAGATGGCTTACTTAACTTACTGCCAATTTTAGTGTTATTTGTCACGCAAGTTGAGCAAAAGCTGTTTTGGGGGCAAATAGCAGTTGCCGCAGCCTCTGTAGTTTTAGTGCTGTATGCCTTTGCTTATTACCGTAATTTTAAATACCGAATTACTGATGACAACGAAATACTGCTAAATAAAGGGGTGTTTAAAAAAGAGCGATTAACCTTAAAGTTTGCTCGAGTGCAAAACGTAAATATTGCTGAGCCTTTTTATTTTCAGCCGGTTAATTTAGTTAATTGTATTTTTGATGCAGCTGGGAGTAGTGCTCAAGAAGCTGTGATCCCGGGAGTAAAGCTTAGCTATGCCGAGCAAGTGCGCGAACAAGTCATGGCATTTAAAGCTCAGTTACAACAAGAAGATCTGCAGCCTATTGAGCAGAGTGAAGCAACAGACAAGCAGCAAAGCTTAACGATCAGCAATGGTGAAATTGCTAAATTTGGTTTGATGTCGAACATGGCAATTTTAGCATTGGCTGCACTTGCCCCATTTATGAATGTGATTTTTGAGTATCTCGAAAAAACCATTATAAATCGCCTAGAGGCCATACTGAATGAGCAAGCTGCCTTTGTTGGTAGTGCTGCTGCAATAGCCGTGTTAATTATGGTTATCACAATTGTTTTGTGTGCCATTTTACTGTCTGTTGTTATGGCTTTAGTGCGCTTTTTTAATTTTCAGCTCTATTTTCAGGATGATAAATTTAAGCGTGTAGCTGGTTTATTTGAGCGTCAGCAACTCTCGATAAGTGTTTCGAAAATTCAAAGTGTGCAAATTAAACAAAATATTATTGCTCGGCTACTTAATCGCTTTACCTTAATTTGCCCGCAAGTGAGTAGTGGCGGTATGGCTGCAGGGGTTGCCGCACATAAAAGTAAACAAACTTTAGTAATGCCGGTATTAACTAAAGAGCAAATACAAGTTGTGTGTCGTTGGTTATTTCCTTGGTTTGTTGATTTAACGGCGCTTAACTTTATTAAGCCTGAGCGGGCTTTACTTTATAAAAATACGCTTTTATATGTTATGTTGCCAACCATACTTTCAGCACTAATTCTCAATAGCTTATTTGATGCTGCTACGATGCTTTGGAGTGTTGCGGTTGGACTAACTTTGATGCTCGGTGTGTTTTTAAGTTATCAAAAAACCGGTATGGCAATGTATCAACACGACGGTCGTTTCTTCGCTGTATTTAAAACGGGCATGTTGGGTGTTCAATATCGTGTTTTTGAAATCTACAAAGCGCAAAGCGTCACAACAACTAGTACTTACTTAATGCGAAGATCGCAGCTTAAGAGCTTGTATATACAACTGGCTTCTGGTTCGGTATCAATGCCTTACTTAAATGCTGAGTTGGCTGAGCGGTTTACTGATTTTGCGCTATATGAAATCGAAGGTGTCGAGCGTAACTGGTTCTAAATGAAAATAATTATCAATACCGTTGATTCGTATTGTTATTGAGGTATACTAACGCAACGTTAATAACTACGGTGCTCAATGATTTATTTTCTACCTATTTTAGCTATTTCAGGTGTTGTTGCCTTACTGTGTTATGCACGTTCTCAGCAAGAGTGTAAAGGCTTGTGTGTGAGTGTCGCTGTTACAGTAATAGCGTTACTTGTAACCGCAGCTTTAGTCATCGCGGGGATCGGTGCATTAAGAAGCAGCCTGATGTTTGCCGTGACTATTTTTATTATTTATCAATTGTTAGACTTGGTTCGCCCGATTAAAATCGAGTAATTTCTTACACTTTTTAACTTCAGCCTTTTAAAAAAGCATCGCATACTAATTCTTAAATTAAGCAACTTGCTAATCAAGGATTGTGATGAAAAAAGCTCTGTTATCAGTGGCGTTACTTGCCGCTGGCCATGTCTCAAGCCAAGAGACTTGGCAAACTATTCATACTGAACACTTTAACGTGCATTTTAGTACTGAGAATCAACAATGGGCACGCTCTGCTGCTACAGAGCTTGAAATTGTTCGCGATAAGGTATTAAAGCAGCAAAACCGTGCCCTTGATGAAGTAGTCGATGTGCTGGTTTTCGACCCGTTTAATGCTTCTAATGGGTTCGCTTTGCCGGTGACGAATAAGCCTTTAATGGCCTTGTTTACAACGCCTCCGCAATCTGACACCGTGATTTCTAACACCGATAGCTGGCAGCAGTTATTGATTTTGCACGAATATATTCATTTAGTGCACCTTGCTCAACCGACTCGTAGCGATTTGCGCCAAGCTATTCGCGATAGTTGGGATATTTATGATTTAATCGAAAGTGACATGCCGCGCTGGGCTGCAGAAGGATATGCAACCTTACTTGAATCGAAAATGACAGGCCGAGGCCGTTTATACGATAATCTATCAGAGGCAATACTAGTTGAATTTGCACAGCAGGGTGCATTGCCCCGATATAGCCAGTTAAATAGTACCGAAGGCGGTTTTTTAGCTGGCTCAATGGCTTATTTAATAGGCTCTCGCTTTCTTGCTTGGCTTGAAGAGAATCATTCACCGCAAACCCTTGATGCAGTTTGGACGCGTATGCAAGCAGTTAAATCGCGTGATTTTAATGAAGCCTTCAGCGGTGTATTTGGTAATTCTCCTGAGCGTCTCTATCGTCGTTTTATTGCCGAGTATACCTATAAAGCAATGGCTAAAGAAGTAAGTGAGCAAGCACTTACAAGCAAGCTTTGGTTAGAGCTTGAATTATATGCTTCGAACCCTGTTTTAAGTTTAGATAACAGTAAGCTTGCCATCGTTGAGCGAAACAAAGATGGTGAAACGCGTTTAGTTATTTACAGTACTGGTGACAATCAACAGGCTGCCGATGATTTTGCAAAGCAGCAACAAGCGTTACTTGATGATGATCCCGTCGATATTGCTGATCAAGCCCCCAGTGTTTTTAAGCGTAAGCAAAAACACGTGCTTCACCAAATTAATAGGCAGGGTATAAAAAACCCGCAGTGGTTAGATGAAAATACACTGTTTTTCACAGCCACAACAACCGTTGCTAAAGGCTCCATTCAAGGTATTTCTGATCTATACCGCTATGATATCGACACAGGAAAAGTGAGCGCATTGACGCATCATGCAGGGCTTCGCCGCTTTAGTATCAGTGATAACGGACAAACTGTTTATGCTGAGCAAACTAAGCATGGCTTCTCTGAGCTAGTGCGCCTTGACCTCAATACGGGTGTCGCTACGCCTTTATTTGAGAAAAGCCTAGAAACGGTTTATGACTACCCATTACTAAGCCCTAATAAAACTCAACTTGCTTATTTAAAAGCGACATTGAATGCCAATTGGCAGTTGTATATACAAGATGTGAGCTCTCAGCAATCACTCGCTGTGCCTATGCCCGCAGGCTATCAATATGTGTCACAACCTAATTGGCAAGCAGATGGCAAAGGGATTTATTTTGTCGCGGGTAAAAATAAAGCTCTCGATTTGTATCATTATGATCTTAATAGCAATTCACTACGCCAATTAACACAAGGCCAAGAAGCTGTTGCGCACCCAATGGCAATGCATAATGGTGAACTTTTGTATTTATCGATCACTGCACAAGGGCCGAATATCAAGCATTTTGCTGAGCAACCACAAGGATTAGAGGTTGTTGAATTTGCTAAAAGTGCAGCGCCACCGCGAGGACAGGTAACGAGCGAAGTATTACCTGAGGCGAAAATCTACCCGCAAAGCCCAACTGAGCCAATCAATTATGATATATGGCAGCAAAAACCAACCTTTTCGTTGGCATCTCAGTATTATTCGGCTTCATCATCGCTTCTTACCCTTGGCCTGAAAAGTAGTGATTTCTTGAAACAGCTCGATTTACAAGCCGGCTATAGTGCTGATTTACATGACAAAGCACTAGAAGGGATGTTCGCGGCCGCTAAGTATTCTGCGTTTGATTTAAAATTTAAAGCGCTGCTATTTGATTACGACCTCGAATCAGCAAAACAGTACCATTCACAAACGTCGCTGAACATAAGTAATACAGGGGCACATTTTGCCATGAGCTACCCGTTGCAGTTTCAGCAGCTCAGTATTACACCGAGTTTGAGCTATAACTACAGTGATTTTAGTAAAGGTGATGATCAATGGTTAAAGTTTGGACTTGAACAAAAATGGCAACATGACAGACAACGATATGGTTTTGCTCAGTCTGTAAGTGCCGAGTGGCTATCCGGTGATGCTGACTCGAATAATTGGCAGGGCTATAACTTTGCCACAGTATTGAGCGGTTATGCCTTTGATATTCCTGTTTATGTTAATTTTGCTCAGCAATATCGCGATGACAGTAACCTTACGCTTGGAGGATATGAGTCAAACTTAATTAATAAAGACACGCAAAGCGGCTTTGTTGTTGCCCCTGAGCTGCCGTTTATTAGCCAATTAGGTAACCGCTATAAAGGCTATGGCGGGGGTATTAGTTACAAAGATTCATTACCTTGGCTTTACTACCAACAGCATCAAGTCGATAACCGAGTTTATGCACAAAGTTACGGGCTAAAATGGCGAGGAGACTTTAGCTTTGGTATGGGGCCTGCAGGTTTGAACGATGTAAACCTTGATTTTGGCGTCGCCCGGGTAGAAGGCGACGACTTTGAAAATGATTTACGGGCTTGGCTAAGCTTCTATTACTCGTTATAGCCTAGTGTTGGTCTTTTAAGGCGAAAAGCTTGGCGTGGTATAGCGCTAGCTTTTCGTCTTTATTTTCTATCTCAATGGCTTTTTCTAGCCATTCTTTACTGCTTTGTTCATTTCCTTGCTGATAACTAATAATCGCTAACTCTATATAGGGTTCAGATAAATAAGGGGCTAATGCAATCGCGTCTTCGAGCTGTTGTTTTGCCTTGTAAAGCTTACCATTGTTACGGGCGTTAATTGCCGTTGCCAGTAACTCGAATGGATCTTGTTCAAGCATCGCTAACTGTGAATTGAGTTGCTCTGCCAAAACCTGATCATTAAGTTGCTCGGCCAGAACTGCGTAATTATGTAGTAAATTCGTATCGCTAAAGCCATACTGCATTGCTGTTTGATAAATATGTTTTGCTCCAGCTAAATCACCCGATTGGCGATGTAATACGGCAGCTAGATTATAAAGTGATGCAGCATTTGGGGTGTATTCATTGGCTTTTAATATATAGCTGTAGCTTAAATCGAATTGTTGCAAGGCCAATGCTTTTGCAGCCAAGTTGCTGTAATAACGGCTAATTAAGTCTTTTAACTCAGCTCGGCCAGAGTAAAAACTGCCGCGAGCAGGAAAGTAATCAATGACAGTACCTGGCGGCACCAAGTAATTATCGTCCTCATTTAAAGGGGCGTAGACTTTGGTGCGAAAGTGCCCTGACACATACACTATGTTATTTTGTTTGCTATAAACAGGCTCACTTGAGACCGCTTGAAAGCCCGTTTGAAGTCCTGCTAGTTGAGCATATGCATGGGTCAAAATTGCCAAGCTAATACAGTTACCTTGATGACCTTGAAGAGTCTGCTGGGCATTGAGTGTGGCACTAAAGTAATTAAAATTGGTGAGCTTCTTTTCTAAATAGTGATAAAGGATTTGGTCATCTCTAAAATCACCACCTTGACGTTTGGTAAAATAATCAAGAAAACGTTTTTGCTCATCCGCAGGGAGTGTAAATAGCTCAGGGTCGCTTAGTTCAACTTGAGTAAAATGTGCGGCGTTGAGTAAGCTGCCCACACTAGGCGGTGGCGTAGGTTGTTTCGTACTCTTACATCCAACTAAAAAGGCACTCAAAACAAGTGCATATAAAACTGACTTCATGGCTTTACCCTATTGAGTGCTATTTAATCAATTTACCCAGTTAACTTTGATTATTCAAGTTAGTAATTAGTGTCATCAGTTCTAAACAGCCTGTATGGATATCTTGCCAATAGACTGTTGTTTATTTTTTATTCTTAATTGCATTCTAATATTCTCTCATTACAATGCCGCACTCTTTTAAATTGCTTAAAAAACAAATGTTTACCTTGATTTTATGGGCGATTTATAAACTGCTAACTTATTAACTAAATTGTAACGAGAGAGGTCTGTTTTGGCGCACTTTTTGCCGATTATTTCATGCTTTATTTTGGCGTTTAGCTTTTATCCGCTTTTAAATAAGATCCGTAAAAATCGCAGTGTGTCGGGCGTTTCGCTGTTAATGATGAGCTTTGGTGTCGCGCAAAGCTTGTATTTCATCACCTTTAACCTGTATTTCCAGCGTTTTTACATGGCCATGCCGTTTGTTGTAACAGGCATGCTAAGTGGTGTGATTCTTTATTACTTTGTTCGTTACAATGCTGCGCGAAAGCAACGTATGCAACTAGCCGGGTTATTAGCCATGTCGGTCGTGCCTTTTAGTTTGTTGCTTAACCCTCATTATGAAACAGCAACGGTGCTGAACTGGCTAACCTATGTGGGTTTAGTGATGAGCTCTATTCGTGTTATGCCGCAAACTTATAAAACCATCAAAAGCGGTAATATTAGTAATTTAAGTGCTCGTTATTTTAGTCTGCAATTTGTTGCAGGTAGCTGCGGCCTCGCTGCCGAGCTTTCAATGGCCACACCGAGCGTGTCTCACATACTGACCTTTGTAATGATTTTACTAACTAATGCCGCTCAATTAGGTTGTATTCAGTATTATAAATCGCGCCCAGCAATGGCTTAAATTACCTAAAAACAAAAGGCTGCCAATTGGCAGCCTTTTTTGTGTTGTTTTACTTATGCTTCGAGGGCTTTACTAATTAAGCGATCGATATATTGCTTATGCGCTTTTGCTGCGGTGTCTGCACCCCATGGCACGCTCATATCAGCAATTTGATTTAACTGATAAAGCGCGGCAGCTTTGGCTAGGTTGTCGTGCTTACTCGCTTTACCTAAACCAGCAATCGCGATTAGCTGATTCACATATTCAACTTGTAGATTGTGACTTAGAGTATTTGCTTTTTTGCTATCTACAAAAACGCTTGCCGTTAAGTCATTCATAAATTGATTAAGTGAGTACTCGTTGCCATACATTGCACTGTCTGAAATTCGCAGCATTACAGCCGGGTGTAATAACTGAGCTAGTACCAGCTTTTGCATGCCTAAAATCATGCCATGTGGTTTAGGGTCTTCATTTTTACCGTAATGATTAAAACCACGACGTTGCTGTAGCAGGTAGTTATAAAGCGGTTGCATGTTAGCAAGTACATTGGGCGAGAATACTTTGTCGGCTAACACTTGCATTGCATGTTGCTGGCGCTCAAGTGGCACTGGCGTAAATGGTGCGCCATTTTTGTCATCGCCCACCACATTACGTTCTACATAAACACCACCAATTTGACGAGATACTACGCCGGCTTGTGTTCTGTAGCTTCTAAATAAAATGTTCGCGGAGGTAACAAGCTGTTGGTATGACTCACCATTAACAGTGGCTTTGTCTTTAAGCTCAGTAAATAACTTATTGATAAGCTCCATGCGATCATCAGCATAAGCGGCAGGATTAGATGACATATCACCAATCATTACACGTGGGTCGATATGGCGGCCTGGGGCACGCATATCATCAGCATCATTACCAAAAGCTAAAGCATGCTCTGACGAGCGAGCGAGAATTTTTTCAAGACGCTGCTGCTCAGCGGCTTTATCAGCTAAAGCTTGGCTATAGCCATATTCAATTGCCCAATCATCATAAGGGCCTGGTTTTGTTTGGAAGATATCACCTTGCTGCATGCCAATAGGGGCGATATTTGCTGGGGCATAGTCCATAACTGACCCCGTTACGATACCTTGCGTTTTACTCTTATCGTGAACTTCTTTTTCATCCCACAAGATAGATGATTTCATATTGTGGTTAAGACCAAGGGTATGGCCCACTTCGTGTAAAACGAGCTGAGTTAAACCTTGACGTAAAATCTCTTTGTCTTCAATGCTTGCACCTGTGCCTAAGCCTTTTGCAAGTAACATGTTTTCTTGAATGCTGTGACCTAGTGAGCAATGTAATTCTGTGCTGCTTTGGCTAGTTTCAAGCGTGGCTGCACCTTGGGTATATAAGGTGTCGTACATCCAACGGTTTTTCATGAAAACATACTCTAACATGATGTCAGAACCTAAGATCTCACCAGTTAATGGGTTCGCAAGAGCAGGACCATAACCGCCAAATGGTGGGCGTGGTGATGCAGTCCAACGTAATACGTTGTAGTTAATATCGCCTGCATCCCAATCAGCGTCATCAGGCTGAACTTTTACTTCAATGGCGTTTTTAAAGCCCGCTTTTTCAAATGAGCTATTCCACGCGAGCACTGCATCACGAATAGTGTCTCGCCACTCAACTGGCGTGGTATTTTCAATCCACCAAGTAATAGGTTTAACTGGCTCAGAAAGTGCCGCTGTTGGGTCTTTCTTTTGTAAGTCCCAGCGTTTGATTACATCTTCATAAGGTGCCCAATCAGCGGATGTCATATTGTCGAATTCGTTAGTGAAATAACCAATACGCGCGTCATCTTGGCGAGCTTGATAATCATTTTTTGGTAACGCGACAAATGAATGCTGTACTTTAATTGAAACATTACGAGGATCGCTTACGGCGTTTGAACCTCGTACTGTTGGGTTGGCATTAGAAAATACGTAATCAACCACAACATCTAGATTATTTGGATAAGGTCGTTGCTTAACAATTCGTGATTTTTTGTCATCTAATTTACCAAGTTTAAAGCGTTTGCTTGCATTTTTATCTTTTGGGTTCGACCAAGGTGACACTTTATGAAGTGCTTCACTTAAAAATAGCTTATCAACATTAAATGCGATTTTACCATCTTCTTCTTTTTCAATTTTGATACTAGCAAGTACAGCTTCGCTAATATTGGCATCAGCAGATCGTGCTAGGGCAGAGCTTTCATCAAATTTATAGCGTGGCGTTTTGCTAATAATGTCGATACGGTCAAAATACTTACGAAACTCAATGAGCTTTGTCTCGCGGTATGCCCCTCTGAAGTGACCTGCATCAGTAACACCATCGACCGTGTGAGCAAAATACACAAACGGGGTATCTAGTTGTGATTGGTCGATCACCATTAAGTTGTCGCCCGTTTTCGCATCTTGGTAAATGCTGAAAACACCAGCAAACTCGCTTTTATCTTTGATCATTTCAGCCAGCGTCTTTGGCTTTTTTTCTTCTTTTTTAGCTTCGGCTGCGTGGCCATTCATGGCAAGTGCTAGGCTTAGTGCCAGCGCAATGTTTGTTATTTTCATTGTTAACTCGTTCCTTTAATTATTTCTCAATCAAGTTTAATGAATTAACTCTTTGATAAAAGGTCATTTGTTAACAAGTGTGAAAGTATGGTTGTAAGTTTTTGATATTTCTTTTGTTTTGTTTGTAACAAATTGTTCTTAAGTCATTTTTCTGATTTATATTTTTTATTTAACCGTTTTTGTAACAGTTCCTTACAAATGTCGCATTAATGTTTCTGTCAGCTTTGGTATGATAGAGCCAGTTAAAATATTATAGGTGTAAGTTATGCGCACAAGTTTATTAAAATGGATCTTACCATTTGTTGCATTAATTGTTGGTGTTGCTGGTTTTATGGCAATCAACGCTATTGCTCAAGAGCCTAAAGACAAGGATGTAGTTGATGTGCGTCCTTTGGTGCAGGTTGAGCCAGTAGCAAGCAATGATCATCAAGTGATCATTAACAGTTACGGCGAAGTTAAACCGCTAGAAAGTACTTTGATTGCCTCGCAAGTGGCAGGTGAAGTAACGAGCTGGCATCCAAACTTTGTTGCTGGTGGTATCGTAGCTCGCGGTGAAGTGTTATTCACCATCGAAAAAGATAACTACGAAGCGGCTGTACTACAAGCTGAAGCAGCACTTGCCAGTGCTCAAGCGGCACTGATTGAAGAGCAAGCACAAGCTAAAGTAGCAGAAGATGAAGCAAGACGTTACCCAGAACGTGAGCGCACTGACTTATTCCTACGTAAACCTCAAGTGTTAAGCGCGCAAGCCGCTGTTAAATCAGCGCAAGCTGCATTAAAACGTGCCGAGCGTGACCTTGCTCGCTGCGAAGTGAAAGCACCTTATGATGCACTTGTGATTAGCCGTGAAATAGGTGTCGGTCAATACATTAATGTGGGCAGCCAAGTTGCTGAAATTAATAATATTGAAAGCGCAGAAATCATCGTACCAATCGCTGGTTTCGATAGTGTATTTTTACCAAAACGCTTAAAAGGCGTAAAAGCGACCATTATCAATAAAGGATTAAACAGCTTTACTCGTGAAGCTGAAATTGATCGTGACTTAGGTGTTGTTGATAACGCGACTCGTATGAGCAACCTAGTAGTTCGTGTTGATGACCCATATGGCTTAAAGCACGACGTGCAACCAATTAAATTTGGTGCTTACGTACAAGTTAACTTTGCTGGTGCAACGTTACAAAACATCTACCGTTTACCGCAGTCTTTGGTGAACAACCAAACAGTGTGGATTGTAAACGATGAGAATAAACTTGAACCACGCAAAGTAACCGTAGTGCGTGAAGAAGGTGAGTACTTTTATATTAGTGATGGCCTTGAAGTGAATGACCAGTTGGTTCTTACTTTACCTGAGTATCCTCAAGAGGGTATGGAAGTGAAGATTGCTGGTATGAAAGAAATGACAAGCGATGCAGAAACTGCAGCGGTTGAAAAGCTTTAAGGTAGCATTATGACTGATACAAACACAGAAAAACAGTCTGGCCTTATTGCCTATTTTGCCAATAACTCGGTCGCTGCGAACTTAATGATGGTGTTTATCATCATCATGGGGATTATTAGTTATTTCACTATTCAACGCCAGATGTTCCCGAATGTTGAAATTAACTATATTGAAGTACAGGCCAATTATCCAGGTGCTTCGCCACAGGAAATTGAAGAAAGTATTCTGATCAAAATTGAAGAGTCACTAAAAGACGTTACCGAGATTAAGCGTGGTGTATATCGCTCGTTTCGAAATAGTGGCCGTGCGAGTTTAGAGATCAACACGGACGCAGAACTTACTGATGTTCTCGATAAAGTGAAACTACGTGTAGACAGTATTGCTACTTTCCCTGCGGGAATGGAGCCTGTCACCATCAGCCAGGTTGAATTTCGCCAGGACGTGATTGGTATGACGCTCGTTGGTGATATTCCGCTTACTGAGCTAAAGCCAGTTGCAAACAGAATTGAAGATGAATTACTGCAATTATCAAATGTATCACTTGTACAAAATGATGTACCACTCGATGAAATTGCGATAGAAATCGATCCTGACTCACTGCGTCAATACAACCTTACACTGAGTGATGTGGCCAGTGCTGTGCGTCGTTACTCTGCTAATATTTCAGCAGGTCAATTACGTACTGACGCAGGTATTATCTCGGTGCGCGTTGAAAACCAATATTATAACGGTGATGAGTTCCGCCAGATCCCAGTAAAAATTGGTGCTAATGGCGCTAAAGTGCTGTTAAACGATATTGCTGTAATCAAAGACCAATTCATTGAAGGTGAGCGTTACTTTAAATTTAATGGTGAAAATGCCGTTTATTTATCAGTAAAAGCAACCAAAGAACAAAATATGATCCCGGTTGCTGATTCGGTTAAAGCGTTTATCGAACAAAAGAATAAAGAGTTACCAGCGGGTCTACGTCTAGAGCCATTAATGGACATGACCTACTACCTTAACGCACGTTTAGACATGATGAAAACCAACCTAATTCAAGGTGCTATCTTGGTTGCCATTATGTTGTCTATCTTTTTACGCTTTAAGCTAGCACTTTGGGTAATGATTGGTTTACCTGTGTGTTTCTTAGGTGCAATGATGATGATGCCATTATTTGGTATCAGTATTAATATCGTGTCGTTATTTGCCTTTATTATGGTACTCGGGATCGTGGTCGACGATGCCATAGTAATAGGAGAGAGCGCCTATACCGAAATTGAGAAAAAAGGCGGTGGTGTTGTGAACGTGGTAAATGGCGCAAAGCGTGTTGCTACCCCGGCAACATTTGGTGTTTTAACAACAATTGCCGTATTCGCACCATTTACATTATCAAGTGGACCAGAGAGCGCATTCTTCTTCGGTATCGCGGTTGTGGTAATTTTGTGCCTAGTATTTAGTTTGATTGAATCGAAACTTATTTTACCCGCTCACATTGCTCATACTAAGTTTCCACCAATTAACCCCAATAGCTGGCGAGCTCGTTTTAACAAACGTTTCTTTAGCTTTGTTAATGGTCCATATAAACGTTTTATTGAGCTTTGTGTAGAGTGGCGTTGGTTTGTTCTATTTGCATTTATCGGTTTATTGATTTTGACGTTTGGCTTAATTTCATCAAACCAAGTGCGAGTGGTGCCAACACCAAAAGTACCTCATGACTTCCCGCAAATTCGCCTAGAAATGAATGAAAATGCATCTGATATACAAACAATCAATGCTATTCGTGACATAGAAGCCATGGTGCAAAAAGTAGATCAAGAGACAGAGCGAGAATTTGGTCAAAAGCTTATTCGCGATATCTTAGTGTTCAACCAAGGTCGTACTGAAGCACAGTTACTTGCTCCGCTGGTAGACGAAGAGTTGCGTCCGTACAACGCGTTTGAATTATCTCGTCGTTGGCGTGAACAAATGCCAAGTATCCCTGGCGTGAAATCACTGCAAATTTACGATGACGTGAATGGTGGTGGTATGGATGGTGAGTTTGGTTACTTACTGTACGGCCCAGATATCGATACCTTAAATGATGCTGGTCGTCGTTTTATCCAACTATTACAACAGCAAAAAGGCTTGTTTGATATTAGTTCGACCATCGATCCGGCGAGCAAAGAAGTACAATTAAGCTTAAAACCTGTGGCATACGATCTAGGTTTAGACCTTGCCAATATTGCTAACCAAGTAGGCGCAAGCTTCTATGGTGGTGAAGCACAGCGTGTTATTCGCCGCGGCGAAGAAGTGCGTGTCATGGTTCGTTACCCTAAACTAACCCGTGAAGCGTTTGCATCATTAAAGCATGCCGTGATTACAACGCCTGCCGGCCAAGAGGTGATGCTGGGTGATGTTGTTGAACTGAACGAAAAACCTGGTATTAGCTATATTCGCCGTGAAGGTGGCTATCGTACTGTGTATATCTACGGCAGTATCGATGAAGAAGCGATTGAACCGGGTGAAGTTGTTAAGCAAGTTGATGAGAACTTATTACCGCAGTTAAAAGAAGAATACCCATCAGTTAAAACTGAGCTAGGTGGTTCTATTGAAGAACAACAAGCGCAAGCTAACGAGCAAATCATGTTCTTCATAGGCGGTATGATTTTAGTGTATATCTTGCTTGCAGTGCCGCTTAAAAGCTATTCACAACCTCTTATTGTTATGTCGGTTATTCCATTTAGCTTAACTGGTGCTATTTGGGGCCACTTCTGGTTTGGCTTAGATATTAGCTTGATGTCAGGCTTTGGCTTGATTGCTGCAGCGGGTGTTGTAATTAATGACTCGTTAGTTATGACCGACTTTGTGAACCAAGCACGCCGCGAAGGTATTTCAACTCGCCAAGCGGTTATTGAAGCAGGTTGTGCGCGTTTTAGGGCAATCACCCTGACTTCAATTACAACCTTTGCCGGTGTCTTACCAATTATGTTCGAAACTAGTCTGCAAGCTAAATTTGTAATTCCGATGGCTGTCGCACTTGGTTTTGCGGTTATGTTTGCAACCCTAATCACTTTAGTACTAGTACCTTGTTTGTATATTGTTATGAGTGATATAGGTAATGGCTTCTTGAATATATTCCGTGCAGGCCACAGAGTAGTGATCAGAAGAAATCTAGCAAGAGATTAAAAGTCTCATCAGTTTAAAAGCCAACCAAGCGGTTGGCTTTTTTGTATCTCATGCATTTCTAGTAACTATTTGCTATATAAGATGTTTGGTTACATTCTTTTGTTTGATTTGTGATTCGGTCACGATTATACTCAATCTTGTTTTTGGCAAACTAACTGAAAGGTTAGGACGCAAAGTTTCCGGTCTAAGGTTTTATACTATGATAGCGGGGCCGCTGATAAGCACATAATCTAGTGCTTTGGTTCACTTGCCTCAAACTAAAAGTATTTTTTGTTCGGTTGTTGGATAATACCTATTAGTTGTTCTTAGGGTGATATTTTGTTTATGCATACGTCAATGGCCTCCGGGAAGTGGTTGCCGATTGGTTGCTTGAATCATCATACCCAACTGTTTGTTGGTGATAGGGTGATTGTGACCTTTTATGACATGCAAGGAGAGCTAGTCGATTTATCATTCGAATACCCGATCAGCAGCTCCGATCAGGGTGAGCCTCATAATTGGCCTCGTTCTGTTGCTGAGCATATAAACGTGCATATTCCGCTAGTAAAAGCGGGCAAAATGACTGAACAAGGTTTAGTGGTTGCGTACCGTTCAAACCAAATTTATGCCCTTGAAGGCTCGGGCATTACACATGTAAAAGTGGCGTTTAATTGTATCGCCAAGTGTGAAGAGCGAGTAAAAGATAGTCTGCAAGATTATGACTATGTTTATCCTCAAGCATGCAACGATTACAGTGCAGGAATTAAGGTTTTACAACCTAAAACAGGCCATATTTATATGTGTAAACCATGGCCATTTAGCGAGTTTTGTCGTGTTAAAGATTCACACAACCCGCTATTTGAACCAGGTGTAGGAAAAAGCTGGGCTATGGCTTGGCAGCAAGTTTCACATTAAAAGTTTCCCCCTAAATGCTATTTTAGCATTGCTTAGCCCACTCAATTTGAGTGGGCTTTTTTAATACCAACCCGCAATAATACTTAATCATTTTGAGGGATTAAACCTGCCGCTAACTGCGTTAAAAATTTCTCATTTAGAACAACTAAATAACGAAATTTTTGCCTTGTTATCAACGAGGTTTTATTGCCTCAAAATAGACTACTTAATTAAGCTGATTGGTATAATTCTGTGATAAACTGCCAGCAATTCGTTTTTTATTTTGGTTTTTTCTTGTGTCGTCAAATTCGTATTCTTTGTCTTTATTAGCGCATCCTCCTGTTGCAAAAAAACAGCCACACCAATTAACTACTCACCAACAGACGCGCACCGATAATTATTATTGGATGCGTGATGATGAGCGTGAAAATACAGATGTATTAGCGCATTTAAATGCTGAAAATGACTATTGCGATAAGCAACTAGCCGACATAAAACCACTTCGTGAGCAGTTATTCAATGAGTTAAAAGGCCGTATTGTAAAAGATGACAACACGGTACCCGTTAAAGATGGCAAATATTGGTATCACTCAGAAGTACGAGGCGATGATGAATATGCACGTCATTATCGCAGCAGTTCAATTGAAGCGCGTGATAAGCAGTTATTGTTAGATGTAAACCAATTAGCCGCTGACTACGAATTTTATGAACTAGGCGAGGTTGCAATTAGCCCTGACGAGCAGCTACTTGCCTATTCTGAAGATACTGAGGGCCGCCGTATTTATACTGTGCGTTTTAAAAATATCGCCAGTGGTGAAATGTTTAGCGATGTTCTCGAAAATACCGAAGGTCAAGTGGTGTGGGCTAATGATAATAAAACAGTTTTTTATGTGAAAAAGGACCTACAAACCCTGTTGGGTTTTCAAGTTTACCGCCATGTTTTAGGTACGCCACAAGCAAATGACGTACTTGTATACGAAGAGCAAGATAAAAGCTTCTTTATGGGGCTAGGAAAAAGCCGTGATGAAAGCCTAATTATTATTGATCTTGCGACCACAGAAACAAATGATATGTGGGTGCTTGACGCTAATAACCCAGAGCGTGAATTCAGCGCATTAATGCCACGCGAAGAAGGCCATGAATTTGATGTCGATAAACTGGGTGATACCTTCTATATTGTGACGAACTGGCAAGCGAAAAACTTTCGCTTAATGACTGCAACGCAAAGCACTATTGCCGATAAAACGCGTTGGCAAGAGCATACTCCACATCGTGAAAACGTGTTGTTAGAAGGGGTCGAGATTTTTGATAATTTCCTTATTCTTACAGAACGAGAGCTAGGTCAAACACGTTTTGTGGTGGTCAATCAGCATGCTCAGCGCTTAACGTTAGAGTTTGATGACCCTTGTTATTATGCTGCAATTGCAATGAACCCTGAGCCGAATGTGAGCTCTGCACGTATTTATTATTCAAGCTTAACAACACCGGGCTCTTTGTATGATGTTGATTTAAAAACAGGAAACAAAACCTTATTAAAACAACAGCAAGTGCTTGGGGATTTTAACCCAGAGCATTATCGCTCAGAACGTTTAATGGTTAGAGCAAGAGATGGCGAGCAAGTGCCAGTGTCATTGGTTTACCGTATTGATCAATTTAATAAAAATGGCACGAACCCGCTGTTACAGTATGGCTATGGTGCCTACGGTATTACCATTGATCCTAGCTTTTCAAGTAGCTCATTAAGCTTACTAGACCGTGGCTTTGTTTATGCGATTGCCCATATTCGTGGTGGAGAAATGCTAGGTCGCCATTGGTATGAGCAAGGAAAGAAGCAACATAAGCAAAATAGCTTTAGTGACTTTATTGATGTTACTCGTGCGCTTACTGAGCAAGGCTATGCACACCCGCATAAAGTATTTGCATCGGGCGGTAGTGCTGGTGGTTTGCTAATGGGAGCTGTGGTCAACCAAGCGCCTGAGCTTTATTTAGGGATAGGTTGCCATGTGCCATTTTTAGATGTGTTAACCACTATGCTTGATGAGAGTATTCCACTTACAACGAATGAGTATGACGAGTGGGGGAATCCAAATGACCCGGCGTTTTATGATGTGATTAAAGCCTATTCGCCCTACGATAATATCGAGCCCCAGGCTTATCCTAATATTCTCGTCACCACCGGATTCCATGACTCTCAAGTACAATATTGGGAGCCAATGAAGTGGGTCGCAAAGCTGCGTGAATTTAAAACCGATGACAACATCTTGGTGTTCAAAACCGACATGGATGCAGGTCATGGTGGTGCATCGGGTCGCTTTAAAAGTCTTGAAGAAAAGGCATTAGAAATGGCATTTTTTATTGCTTTATTACCAAATTAAGACTTAGATAAATAAGTGAATAGATGCTATAAGCATAAAACTTTAGTTGTATTTCAAAGGGGTGAGCATGTTTAAAGCCCATGGTGATTGGCGTTATTTTGTTGAGCCGCCGGTGATTTATGTGGAAATTAGTGGCAGCTTTAACAAAGAAGCTGTTGCTTCATTTAGTATCGAAGTTGGTCAAGAAATCATGAAATACCCTGAACATTCAATTCAGTATGCCGTGGTTAATTTGGAGCAATTTGAATTAGCGACTGCTGATAGTATTGAGATTGCAAGGGCTTACTTTCAGGCCGTAAAAGCGCGGGGTTACAAACGTGTTGACTATATTAAAGCAAATATTATTGCTCGCAATTTGTTAGAAACCGTTTGGTCAGGTGTAGAGATGGATATTAATTTTCACCCAGATGCCGAGAGTCTTTTTCAAGCAAGACCCGAGTACGATAATTTAAGAAAGTGGTTAAAGTAATACCTTCTGAATATAAAAAAGCCCTCATTTGAGGGCTTTTTCGTGTCAATTCTGAATATTAATCAAGGTAAGCTTTTAGCATCCAAACAAGTTTCTCTTGTTCTTTGATGTAATCTCCCATTAATGATGCTGTACCTTCGTCGTCTGCATCACCTGCTTGTGCTAAAATTTCACGCTGCATTTGGATAAGCGTGCTGTAACCTGCTAATAGATTTTCTACTGCAGCAGTACCTTCAGTGATATTTTTAGCTTCACTAATCTTGCTATCTTCGATGTACTCAGAGAATGCATGTACAGGTGTACCACCTAACGTTAAAATACGCTCTGCAATTTCATCTACTTTCTCAAGTAGTAAGTTATAAATTTCTTCAAATTTAAGGTGTAATTCAAAAAAGTTACGGCCTTTGATATTCCAATGAAAGCCGCGTGCGTTCATATATTGAATTTGGTAGCAGCTTAGTAAAGAGTTTAGTGAATTTACGATGTCTTCACTTTTTGCGCTGTTTAAACCAATTGCATTTACCTGTGACATAGATTGCTCCTTAAAAAACCGTTAAATGTTAACTTGCTAGTGCTTGACGTTAAGTATTAGTCATCTTGATTAATCTGTAAAATGGTTTAATTCGAACACAGTGATAGGTTTTAACTATCAAAGGTTTGTTTTGTCCATTTATGCACTATCAACATAACTTTGAATTACTTTTATATAGACTTGGGGCAACTGAGCAAAAAATCTACCTTATTTAATAAATATCCAAAAATTAGGCAGAAAGTATGATCTAAAACAAGGTTTGCATCTGCTTACAAACACGCTGATTTAGAATTTGATTTGGGTCAAAAAATCAACGAACCAGAAGCGCATAATGACTTTACCGCATTTAACCAGGAGAAGAAAAATGGACGGTAAAACAGTTAAAGAAAGCAAAGCTGAAATAGTCGTTGTAGTGATTGCATTACTTGCATTTGTTATCGGTTTGGTAGGTCATCTAGCTGGGGCTAGCTTCGCAAACTTTGATACCTTTGGCTACATTGCTGCACCTGTGCCACTGATCTTAGGGATCATCGTTTTAATCTCATATAAAGTGGCTGCAAGTGCTGAAGATTAAAGTATCACTCACTTTGATTTATAAGCTTAATAATGTAATCCATCACTTGGCGTGAGTAGATCATACTGGTGTGACTTAAATGAAACACCTTGTGTTCTGCCATGCCATGGAGCTTAGTTTCATCCATCAACACCGTACCATCAGAGATACTACCTTTGGCAATAAGCGGCATTAGACCTATTGGTAAATCGCCTGCAATACTATATAGCTTGGCATCAAACGGCCAATCCCCATTCTCTGATAATAAAAATTCCACACTGTTTTTTAACAGCATTTCAAAGCCCTTTTGCTGCATTTGCTTAGCAATATGACTGCCTTTATGCGGGGTGCCTAAGGTGATCACCTTTTCGACATGGCGACTTTGAAGAGAATTGGCCTCTAAGTAAGCGCGAGCAACCAAGCCGCCCATAGAATGACAAACTAAGGCGGTCGGCTTACCACCGATAAAGCGATCAATCTTATCGAAAATTGCCGCTCTATCGGGAGAGAGCGTGTTATAGGTCAAATTGAGTATTTTTAGACCTGACTTTTCAAGGCGCGCGCACAGTGGACGCATCACAAAGCCCGACATATAAAGTCCGTGTAATACTACAACCTGCCTAATTGCCATCGCATTCCTTACATTAACTGTTGCGGTTTAATTTCGATATTTGCTGTATCTGAGCTAACCCATACTTCGCCATCTTGAACTGTGATAGTGAGCTTAATATTGCGATCGGCTAACTCTGCTAATGCCTGAGTAGCAGCATAATCGAGACTAAAAATACTCAAGTTTTTAAAATCATACAACTTAGGCTGATGTTTTTGCCACCAAATTGCTTGGTTATTTTCACCGTAAGTATACAAAACAACTTGCTTGGCTTTATTGCAGGCTTTTTTCAAGCGCTTTTCGTCAGGTAGTCCAAGCTCAATCCATAATTCAATTTCTTCGCTGTAGTTAATGTGCCAAAGCTCAGGCTCGTCATCTGCGCATAAGCCTTTCGTAAACTCTAAGCCTTCACGAGCATTAAGTGCAAAAGCTAACAAGCGGATCATCAAGCGTTGTTCGGTTTCTGATGGGTGTTGTGCCAGTGTTAAATTGAAATCTTGATAAATGTGGCGGTCCATATCGCTTAGCGATAATTGCGCTTTAATAATGGTTGATTTAAGAGCCATAATTGCTTACTTGAAAAAATTTGCGTCATTATAGCGCAATTAATCTTACCGACACTTAAATATCTCCAGCGAAACTCTAGGTTAATCCTTATTTATTATCACAAGCGGTATTCGTAAACCTAAATTACTTCGGTGACATTTTAGTCACATTTACTTTGCTAACGTCTAAAGTTGATTAACTCGAATTCAATAATTAGGGCTATTTGGGAGGATGAAAGTATGTGCAAGTTATTGAAATCAAGATCATGGTTGATGCCAAGAGGGACGCAATTATGAGAGAACAATTTAGACAGATACTCTGGTCACTTGCATGGCTATTGTTGAGTAGTTTGGCATTTTACTCTTACGCAGTAGAAGAGCCGGGGGCAATAACGGTTATTGTCAAAAATCAGACTACAGATCGACCACTTCCAAACGCACAAGTCATATTTAAGAAACGAGAAACCTCTGCAATACAAACCTTACAAACTGATCTACAAGGGCGTATTGTTGTTGAACAACTCGATCCGGGCCTTTACTCAATAAAGATTACAAAAAGTGGTTTTGCGGCTTTATACGAACCAAGTATTCGCGTTGTAACACGAAAAAATACGAAGGTTGAATTTGACCTTAGAGAACAAGCCATAGAGGTAGTTGAAGTAAGAGCCCAACAAGCTGATACATTTACTTCAGGTTCTAGCACCTATCTCGACAGAGAATCTCTGCGAAGTGCCGTGGGAGGAGGTGCAGATCCACTACTTTCTCTAGATGGATTGCCAGGTGTCGCATCTGACAGTGAATTTGCAAGTTTTAGTGTGCGTGGTCGAGGCCCAAGAGATAATTTACTCTTTGTTGATGATTTTCCTTTTGATAAAGCTATTCACTTTGATGCGACGTTAGGTGAAGAGGAAGATGTAGGAGGCGGTGGTCGCTTTTCTATATTTGCCCCAAATGTAATAAATGGAGCAGAATTTTCCCCCGGCGGGTGGCAAGCAGCTTATGGTGGTCGTGCAGGATCTTTGCTGAAACTAGAAGTGGCCGATGGTAACCCTAGCCCATCTGCAAGTTTTCGCTACGACCTTGCTGGTTATGAAGTTGGTTATGACGGCCCTATAAATATCACTGATGAAGCAACTATGCTTTTTTCTGCAAGGCGGCTAGATTTTGGTGCCTTGTTTGAAACTATCGAAGAGCTAGATATTGGTGAACCTGTTTTAAGGGATATTATTTTTAAATCAGTGATACCCATTAATCAAAATAACACTTTTGAAGTGTTACTCATGGATACGCATGAGAAATATACTCGTGGCGTTGAGCATGTTTCTGAATCACCTAATTTTGAAGATACTGCATTGCAAAATGCCGAGCAAGATAGTGACCTGTATGGTTTAACATTGACCACGTTGCTTGGTGAAACCGCTGTTTTGACTAATAAAGTTTACTACCGAAAAAGTGATAAATTGAGCTCTGAAGGTGAGGCTTATCCAGATCTTGTGCCCGAGGGAACGCTAGCTTCTGAATACCCTAGTCGAGAAGACATTATTACTATATCTGAAGGTGAAACAGAAATTGGTTGGAGAAGTGATTTTGAGGTAGAAAATCAATTAGGGATGTTGAGCGTCGGTGCCCGAATTACGCAAATTGAACTAGATTACAGCACATTTTTAGATGGTGAATGGAATCGGTTTGTTTATGATAGTGACGATTATAGACCTGACTCACAGCAAAAGTTTATTGTACTAACACCTGAAAGCCTTAATTCAGTCACGTCTTTGAAAGAAGTAAACTATGCAGGCTATATAGAACAAATTTTTGAAATGGGTGATTGGGATTTTGGTACAGGTTTACGATTTGAACGAGATGGGTTTGCTGATGAAAGTTTTATATCACCTCGATTCAGCATTAACTGGATGCCAAGTCAAAAGGTAAGGTATTTTGCAACGGCGGGGTTATTTCATCAGTCACCGCGATATTTAGAACTCGCGGCTAACGAGACTAATAATCTTAAAACTGAAAAAATAACCCATACGAGTGTTGGCTTTAAATATTTCCCTAATGCCAACTGGTCATTACTAACGGAAGTTTATTATCAGCAGCTTAGCAACTTAGTGGTTGACCTAGACCGTACCAGTGGAACTTATGCAAATGATGGTGATGGTACTTCATATGGTGCTGATTTTGTGCTTAATGCTACTATTTTCGAAGGTCTTTACGCCAGTGCAACCTATTCTTACAATGATGCGGTCGTAGACCGAAAGGATGGTTTTGGCGACGTAGCTGCTGAATTTAGTCGTGAACATGTTGCCACGTTAGGGCTGACATGGGAGATAAGTGACCGTTGGAAGCTTGCTGGACGATATAAATACCTTTCTGGCAGACCAGGTGACATATTTATTGTACATGAAGATGTTTTGGGGCCAGGACAGCCTTTACGTTACTCTAAGGAAATTATAGAGCGTAATGTTGGCCGCAAAGAAGGATCAGGCTCATTGAATGTTCGTGTAGATTACCGACGTGCCTTTGGTCCTATTGATGTTACCGCCTTTCTTGATGTTATAAATGTCACGGCAGCTTCATCAGCTGATGACACTGAGTTTGATTACCGCCGAGGAATTGAAGTCGTTGACGATAGCGAAGCTGAACCGCTGATCGGGTTGCGATTTGATTACGCTTGGTAAGGAATAAAAATGCTAGATGCTTTGAATACTGAGCCGATCAGAGCTTTGATTGTTGAAGATAACCGTGACATTAGTGCGAATATTGCTGCGTATCTAGAAAGGCACAGTTATCTCTTGGACTTTGCTTATGACGGTATAAGTGCAATGCAACTAGCGATGAACAACAAGTTTGATGTCATTGTTTTAGACCTAATGCTTCCAGGGATGGATGGCTTACACTTTTGTCAAAAGTTGCGAGCTGAAGCTGACGTTGAAACACCTGTACTTATGCTCACTGCGAGAGACACGCTTGATGATAAACTGAGAGGATTTGCAGTAGGAGCCGACGATTATTTGGTAAAGCCATTCGCATTGCAAGAGTTACATGTGCGCCTGCAAGCTCTTTATAAGCGGAGTCACGGCAATACCAACAAAGTATTGACTGTGTCTGATCTAACGATGAATAAGTCCACCTTGCAAGTATATCGTGCTGGCCAGCTTATTGAGCTTAATCCTGCAAGTATGAAGTTATTGCAGCGGTTAATGGAGGTATCTCCTTCTGTTGTTACACGCGATAGTCTCGAAACTTTATTATGGGCAGATGAGCCTCCTGATGGTGATGCGCTTCGTTCGCACATGTACAAGTTAAGACAGGCAATTGATAAACCATTTGATACGCCATTGATTCATACTGTGCACCGTATCGGCTATCGAATTGCAAAGGACTTCCAATAATGTATCGGCATAGTTTGCACAAACGTGTCGCTATCGCATTTGCAATGTGTGTGGCTGTGCTGAGTATTGCATGGGGTTTTGCTTTCTTTGCTGCAATAAGATTGAGTGAAGATCGAGTGCTAACCCAGCAATTGCAAGTTGCATCAGATAACTACCCTGCCATTACTACAAATCTTAAGGCGTACGATAAAGTAGATAACTTACCTCAATCACTTCAAACGTGGGCGCAAACAAATCCAGCAGTTGGGTTGTATGAATTTGATAGCGAAGAATTACATGTTGCCGTTATTGATACAGGTAATGAGCAGTCACATGGGTTTGTAGTGTTTGATGTCGCGCAGATTGAGGCTTCTTCGTCAGAGGATTGGTGGTTATTATTCATTATTAGCAGCCTTGTAGGAACATTGGGGTTACTAGGCTTTGGGCTTGGAATTTTTGTGATGCGTCGAGCTTTGGCTCCCGTAACTCAACTTGCTAAAGCTGTGGCCGACATTGATCCTGAGCAATTATCAAACGAAGATTACAAGCGTATAGATGCTAACCGATATACAAATGATGAAGTTGGCATGCTCGCAAGTACAATAGAGCAGGCTTTTGAGCGAGTTAGTGCATTCATCGCAAGAGAACGCTATTTTACAGACTCAGCAAGCCATGAATTGCGCACGCCAGTGACAGTCATTACCGGCGCCCTAGAGCTTTTAGAACAAAGCCAATTGACTCCTGCCGATATGAAGGTGATAGATCGTGTAAGGCGGGCAACATACGACATGAATAAAATGATCGAAATGTTTTTGTGTCTTGCCCGTGAAACTGATGATGGCTTGTATGATGAGCAGTTTTTAGTAATGCCACTGGTAAGAAAAGCAGTAGAGCAGCAACGCTATTTGTTAAACGGTAAACTCGTTGGTGTTGAACTTGATGAGCTTGCCAACCCCATAATTTATGGGCATGCACAGGCATTTTCTATTGCGGTTAATAACCTGGTGCGAAATGCGTTTGAGCATACCCTTGCAGGACAAGTACCGATTGCAATTTTGATTAAAGAGCATGAATTATTAATCACCAATCAGTTCAGTGGCGGTGATGCCCAGCATACGGCGACTGAAACAGCTTCTCACGGCTATGGCTTAGGTTTAGGTATTGTGCAACGCTTATGTGAGCGCAATGGTTGGTCATTCTCACTGCATGCAGATACAGCGCATGTAGTCGCTCGTCTTTCGTGGTGATGGAAGGCGTGATTTTATTTTTAAACAATCCTGCTTGATGTAGTAAACTATACCTATCAGCAAAATCCCCATGGCGTTAGCCTTTAAAATAAAGAGCTTAATAATCTAATGAGTAGAGCAGGAATACAGTGGTTCCCGGGTCACATGAACAAAGCCCGCAACGAAATTAAAGAAATCATGCCACAGATGGATGTGATCATTGAGGTACTTGATGCCCGTATTCCTTATAGTAGTGAAAACCCAATGGTTACTGCGCTGCGTGGCGATAAGCCGGTGATCAAAATCATGAATAAGGCGGACTTGGCTGATCCTAAGTTAACGCAAGCTTGGAAAGACTACTTTGAGCAGCAAAGTGGTGTGAAAGCGATTGATTTTGGTAATGATAAAGCAGGTGAAGTGCACCGTATTAATGAGCTTTGTAAAAAATTAGTGCCTCATAAAGTGGGTGCCGATAAACAAATTAAAGCCATGATCATGGGTATTCCAAATGTTGGTAAATCAACACTTATTAATACTTTAGCTGGCCGTATTGTGGCAAAAACAGGCAATGAGCCTGCGGTAACAAAAGCGCAGCAACGTATTAAGCTTGACGATGGTATTATGCTTTACGACACGCCGGGTATGTTATGGCCGAAAGTAGAGAACGAAAACTCAGGTTATCGTTTAGGTGCAACCGGTGCAATTCGTGATACCGCTATCGATTATGAAGAAGTGGCAAGTTACACCGCTGAATATTTATTGCATGCATACCCAGAGCTTTTAAAAAGCCGTTATAAAATTGATGAGCTACCAGAGTCTGACTGGGAGTTTGTTGAAATGGCAGGTAAAAAGCGTGGCTGTATCCGCGGTGGTAATCAAATCGATACTTACAAAATGTCTGAAATTCTTATTAATGAATTACGCGATGGCATTATTGGCCGTATTACCATGGAAACCCCGGCTATGCGAGAAGAAGAAGAGCAAATGGTTGCTCAGCTTCGCGCTGCTGCTGAGGCTAAAAAAGCAGCTAAAGAAGAAGAAAAAAAGCAACGCCGAGCGCGTGCGCGTAAAAACCGCCGTTAATAACTCGTCGTTTTGTTTTAGACATAAAAAAAGCCCTATAAGGGCTTTTTTAGTTTCATATCTACCGTCACCGATATGAGCAATGTAGCAAGTAAAATAGTAGGGCGACCACCTGTTGCCAACATCAAGGGGCGTTGCGATTAGCAACAGGCGATCTTAGCTTTATCGTGGGCCACACGTGTTTCAGGGTCGAGAAACAAATCAGTTTATTCCGAACAAGTACTTCGTTGTCTTGTTGATATTGATTATCAATTAGATTTGAATATCTGTCAATACCCAATTGAAAATAATTCTCATTTCTTTGTGTCTGTTTTTTAACCTTCTGTAATACAGTGCATTAGCACTAAAGTTAGGCTGTAAATTACTAGCAATAAAAACTATGCTGGGGGCTATAACAATTAAAATAATCACATACGATGTTCTCAATTTGGTCAATAAGCCTTCTTGCAATTGTGTATCTGGCAATTTTATTTGCGGTTGCTGGGTGGGCTGATAAAAGAAAAGTATTACCCTTCAAAGGGTTAACCTATGGTTTGTCTCTTGGGGTGTATTGCACTTCATGGGCGTTTTTTGGTACTACCGCACAAGCTGCGTATAACGGCTGGTGGTTGGCACCGACCTATGCCGGCACCATTTTGCTATTTATTTTTGGTTGGCAAGTGTATTGCCGTATAGCGCATATTTGTAGGCAACAAAAAATAACCTCGATGGCTGATTTTATCGCTACGCGATATGGTCAGTCGTCTAGCTTATCTGGGCTAATTTCACTTATTTCAGTGATTGCAATTGTGCCCTATATCTCTTTACAGCTAAGTGCAACTGCACAAAGTATTAATTTACTAACTAACCGCTCAATGATGCAAAGCCACGAAGTGTGGGCCGATAGTACTTTTTATATCACCATCGTGTTGGCACTTTTTGCTATTTTGTTCGGTGCTCGGCGCTTAAAACCCAGTGAGCATAACCCAGGCCTGATAGCCAGTATTGCTTTTGAGTCAGTGGTTAAGTTATTGGCGTTTTTAGCGGTGGGTTTGTATGTTTGTTTTGCTTTGTTCGACAGTCCTGTAGCACTGTTTGAAAAAGCCCGAGATCTAAATATTGATCAGCAAGTGGCTGCCACGCAAAGTCCAACCTATGTGTATGTTGCCCATACTTTACTCGGTATTTTGGCGACCTTATGTTTGCCAAGACAATTCCACATGAGCTTTATCGAAAAAAATAACGATAAAGAACTGGCCTCGGCACGTTGGCTATTTCCGATTTATCTATTACTCATTAATCTGTTTATTCTACCGATTGCATACGCCGGATTAATTTACTTTCAAGGCCAAGAAGTCGGTTACGACACCTTTGTATTAGCTTTACCTATGGCAGCTGATGATGCTTTTGTGGCGTTATTAGCCTTTTTAGGTGGCTTTTCAGCGGCAACCAGTATGGTGATAGTGTCATCAATTGTGCTTTCAGTGATGATCACCAATGACTTTATTAACCAGTTTATTTTACGCCGCTCTCAACTTACATCGAGTAGCCGCGGGCTTGATAAAAACAATCTATTACATGCTCGTAAAATCGTTATCGTATTGATTTTATTGCTTAGTTATTTTACTCACCGAGTGCTGGGTGAAAGCACAACCCTTGCAAATGTGGGTTTGATGTCGTTTACCTTAGTCGCGCAATTTTCACCGGCCATGATCATTGGCTTATGGTGGCGACAAGCATCGTGTCGTGGTGCGCAACTGGGGATTTTGAGCGGCTTTATTATTTGGGGTTACACACTTTTACTGCCGAATATCGCTGGAGGTTTAGGTAGCGATAGCTTATGGCTTGAGAATGGACCTTGGGGAATAAGCTGGTTAGCACCTACTGATTTATTCTCTTTAGGTATGGAAAGCATCAGCCAGGCGCTACTGTTATCGTTAGGTGCGAACTGTTTAGTGTATTTCCTAGTGCCGTTATTTAGTCGTGCAACTTTGGCTGAGCGTTTGCAGAGCAATAAGTTTGTTTCTCAGCTTAGTGATTCTCGAGTGAGTAATCATCTACAGCCTTTGAGTTACCATGACTTAGGCGCGCTAATGCAGCGATTTGCCGAAAAAGAAGCTGCACAGTCTTTGGTAAATCATTACTTTCCGGATGATAAAAGTAAGTGGAAGCGTCCTGCCAATGTTGAGTTAGAGCTATTAGTTGAGCGCGAGATGTCAGCGGTGATTGGGGGAGCATCAGCACGGCTTATTTTAGATGTGGCTAAAAATGAGCAGCGTCAGCCTTTAGAGCAGGTTGCTGAATTTGTTGATGAAGCGAGCCAAGTACTTAAGTTTAATCGTGATTTATTGCAGTCAACAATCGAAAATATTCAACAAGGGATTAGTGTGGTTGATAGTGAGCTGCGTCTTGTTGCTTGGAACCAGGGTTATAAAAGCATGTTCGCTTATCCTGACGATGCTTTATACATTGGCCGCCCAGTAGCTGATATTATTCGATTTAATGCCGAGCGCGGCTTATTTAGCGGTGAGAGCATGACCAGCGAAGTCGAAAAACGCTTAGCTTATTTACGCCAAGGTAGTGCTTATAAATATCAGCGCTCGCACAATGATGGCCGTGTGTTTGAAATGCAAGGTAACCCACTGCCTGGTGGCGGCTTTGTAACAACCTATACCGACATCACCGAGTTCGTAAAACAACAAAAAGCGTTAACCGAAGCAAATGTTAGCCTTGAAGAAAAAGTAGCGGCACGCACTTTAGCTCTGACCCAAGCAAACCAAGAGCTGTCGATGGCAAAGCAAGTGGCGGAGCAAGCAACGGTCAGTAAAACGCGCTTTTTTGCTGCTGCTAGCCATGATTTACTGCAACCTTTCAATGCTGCGAGCTTGTTTTGTTCTTTAATGAATGAAAAAGCCCAAGATACTGAACTTAAAGAGCTGGCGATGAATATTAAGAATTCACTGGGCAGTGCCGAAGAGTTGTTATCGAGTATTTTAGAGTTAACTAAGCTCGATTCCGGCTCGTTTAAAGTACAAATGAGTGAGTTTGCTGCCAGCTCGTTGGTTGAGCCGCTGCGTAATGACTACGAAGCCCTTGCCCGCGAAAAAGGCTTAAAGTTTATTATTGAAACCTGCGATGTGCGCTTGCATACCGACAAAGCGCTGCTGCGACGAGTGCTGCGTAACCTTTTGAGTAATGCGATTCGTTATACCGAGCAAGGTGAAGTGCGCTTAAAAATGCAGTACGACGACGACCATGTATCCTTTATTGTTGAAGACACAGGGATCGGTATTGCATCGAGCGATCAACAAACTATTTTCCAAGAGTTTAAACAGCTTGGTGCAAAACCAAGCGCCGAGGGGTTAGGCTTAGGGTTGGCAATCACTAAACGTATATGTGACTTACTTAAAATACCCCTAGTGATGGGGTCTGAGCTTGGTAAAGGCACGCAATTTACCCTCACTCTGCCTTGTAAAGTGAGTGCTGCGCCAGCGCAAGCGAAAGGGGCAGAGGCATCACAAGAAACAGAGCTGGGGCAATTGCGCATTTGGCTGCTTGATAACGACCGAAACGTATTAGAGGCATTAAAGCAGTTACTCGAAAATTGGGGCTGCGAAATATCAACGGCCACTAACTTAGCGGAGCTTGAGCAGTTAAAGGCAAGCCAAGCCCTGCCGCAATTGTTGATTATTGATTATCAGCTTGATGATGGGGTAACGGGCCTTGAAGTGATTGAGCAAGCTGCACTAACACGCTTACCTGCCATCGTTAATACCGCGAATCATGACGAAGGAATACGCGAGTTAGTGCTAGATGCGGGCTATCCATTGCTTTATAAGCCTCTGAAAGCGCCCGCTTTAAAACGCATGATTAAGCGACTGACTTAATCTGCGTTTTGCTCAGTTGCTGGGGTATTAGCTTTAATTAAGCGCTCTACCTCAGCGACAAACTTCTTATCTAAGTCATCTTCATGGCTCAAAAATAACAGCATTTCATCGCCATTGTGGTCAATGACCGTTAGCGTAGAGGTTAGTAGGGCGCTTTTAGCATAATCAACGTTGATCTCTTTAATGTCACTAAAGCGGCGTTGATCTTTTTCGAGCACACCTTGCTCATTTTCCCAGTAACTAAAAATGGTGTTTTCTGTGATGCCGTTTCCATCAGTTTTAAAATCGAAAAATGCGTCACTATAAAAATAATGTACATTCTCGTTAGCAGGAATAATTTCTTTTCTTTTTAAAAAGTTAACTTGATAAGACCAAAGCTTATCACCGGTTACTATGGTTGAACTTGGCAACAAATATAGCTCATAAATTAAGCCATAAAATAGCCAAGGCAACATGAATATCGAAATCATAACCTGCCTCGCTCGCCACTGAGAGTGGTACTCAAGAGCCTGCTGTGGTTGCTTGAGGTTTTGAATGTAATTAACCAGTGGCAACCATAGAATAGGTATAACTAAAAACAGCCAAGTACCATATTCCCAGTTATAGCTTACGACTTCAGAAATGATAATCGCCAGCCATAACGCGAACCCAACCGCGACGGGCATGATCTTATTTTTGCCAAAGGTTTGTTCGCTGTGCTTGCAAAGTTCAAGTAACAACGGAATAAAAAACAGTGGTGCGAATATCCCTCGAGCAATCGGCATAATATGGCTTTGTTGCTGCTCTTTTATCGCTTTCCAGTTGCGATAGCTCCAGTAGTTAATGAATATTCCTAAGCTCAATAAGCTGTAAATAACAAACTTACTGTTACTGACAGGGTAGAACTGTTGCTCAGCAAAAACTGGGCGGTTACTTGCTTCTATACGCCAAGCCGCGATGAAAAAGATTATTGCCGCCAAGTAACTTAAAATAAAAACGCTATACCAGTTGGTTTCGTCATCCGCTGGTGTGGTTTTGGCGCTATTTGTGCCGTATTTAATGATGCCGTAATGGGTCGCGTTATTGAGTTTTTTACGCTCGCTTAGGTAAAGGTCTATTTGATCGGCTGGAATATGATCTTGTTTCGCACTGTAATCAAAGTATAAGGTCAACACCGAGTCTTTAAATGTCACGCGTTTTTCGAGATGAAAAAATGGGTTGTCGACTGTGACCTGCTCATCATTAAACTGCCACTTAGTATCCGTAAACGTAACCTTTATGGTTGTTTCGATATTATTTGGGTAACGAAACCATATTGGTGCATTGTTACGTTCTCGCTGTTCCGGCTTATAAACTGAGTTTTGAATTTCACTGGCGTAAAAGTCGTTTTGAAAATCATTACCCTTAGGTCGCCAAAAGTTATCAATAGTATAGTGCTCATTGGTAATTAGCTGACCGGTGTCCTTTGGAGATTCAACCAGCATAGGTTTGGCTGTTTGTAAGCCTTTGTAGGTATCTTGATAATATTCGCGGTAATCATCTTCTATGCTTTTTAAGCTGTTTTCAGCGATTGAGCTGCGGCGGCTAATTGCTTCAAAGTCGCCGTATTTATATTGAGTTGAGAAACTAACTGGCTCATCAATACCTTCTGGGATCTGATAACTATCAAAAACCTGTAGGCGTTTTAGGGCAGGCTCTGTGAACATATCTGTAAAGCCTGTCTCACCTTGCTTTATGATTAACGCTACATCGTAGTTCGGTTGAGCTAAATGTTCTAAATCGCCGCGCTGATACGAAATGGTTGGATCAAGCCAATAGCGTTTACCTTGGTGCTCTAAGGTGACAATGACATGGTCAAATAAACTAGGGGAGACCGGTAAGCTAGCAGTACGTTTTCTGTCTTCAGTGTTAACTAAAGCAGGGTGAGCCTCTACGCCGAGCGCTTTAAGTAAAGAAATGAGCAAGACGGTTTTGTCTTTACAGTCGCCATAGCGCAGTGCCAAGGTTTCTGATGCGGGAGTAGGCTGGTGCGAGTTGGTGCCCATTTCTAGGCCCAAATAACGTACTTCGTCTTGGCTAAAGCGCAGGGCAGCCACAATTTGAGACTCTAAATCGGCATGTTGAAACTTAATTTGACGGGCAATTGTTTCAATAGCAGGGCTAACTTCGATGGCAGATTGGTACAAAGGTAACGACCAATTGACTACCTCTTGCCAATTATTTACTTCAGAAAAATACACTTCCTTGTAAGGCGAATACCAATGCGGTACTTCGCTTGCAGAGCTAAGGGTCGGCTCATTGTGTTGGCTAATTTGGTAGTCAAAACCCGTATCTAACTTGGTTTTAGTAACTGGCGACTCGCCATTCATAAAGTTGATATATAAGGGCGTAGGCTTTTGCCACTTTACCCGCATAAATTGCTGCACTATCGGCACAGACCAATTAAGTGTACGCATGGTGCTGAAGTGCTGATAAACCGGGTTACTGCCCGAAACCGTATAGCTGTAATCTAAAATATCCATGACCCGCATATCATCAATAATGACATTTAGGCTTAAGGTGCCATTGTATATACGACTTGCTAAGTCGGTCTCGCGCTGTAACACCTGAAGCTCGGCACTATTTAGTTTATCTATATATTGGCCGTCACGAATAATGCCTAAACTATTGAGCGTAAGAGATTGATAGTTTGGGTCAAAATCAATATTTAGCTGGCTAATATAATCAACCCCCGACTGATTGACTGCCTGCATTACAGTGCGATTAAAGCGTTGCTGTGGGGCTTGTTCAGATACCTGAAGCTGAGTGTCGAGCATCAGGTAGAAAGTCCCGTCTTTTATTTGGTCTCGAGGAATCTCAGGGGTTAGTAACTTATGTTGTTTTACCCAGTTAGCTGCAGGTGCAACCTGATAATCTTCAGCGGCTGCAAAGTAGCTCACAAAGAATAAAAAAACAGCCAGTACCTTAAGTTGTAAGTGCATCCATTTCATTGTTGTTTTCTAATTACGTTTAGTTTTATATGACAAATTACTGAATTTCACGGCATGAGCCAAATAAAAATTAAATATTTATAGGTAGGTCTCGTAGGAAGAGGTGAGTCTAAGCGGCCCATGGCGAGCCGCTTTAGGGTTATATTATTTATCTTCAGACTCTTTAGCTGGTAAGTCTTTTATTTCAACGCGACTATTTACTTCATAGTATTTTTGCGTGATTTTTTTCAAAATCTCGCGGCGTAATGTGCTTACGATGCCAGCTTTAGTTAAGTGGTTACCATAGGTCGTAAATGTTTTATCCCAGCCCAGTGCCACAATACTAGGATCGACAACAATTGCATTACCTCCACCATAAGCAACATCGGTACCTAAAATATCGGTAATATCGTAATTATCGATACTAAAAGAGAGGTTTTGCACAACTTGGTCTTTATCTGGTTCTTGAATAACTAATGATTGAAGATGGTCAGCTAAGTCTTCTTCAAAGTTAGGGAAATAGTTTTTCTTTTCAAGGTATAACGAAGAAACACGTGTGCTATGAGTATCAATAACACTGCCTCGATTTGAATTTACAAATTGCACTGCATTGTTAGTCAGGGCGGTAAATACATTTTTCGCTGTATATGGGTAGTTAAGTAAATTTGGGCTACCAATATAACCACGGTAATAGCCATATATTAATAGCGGGTCATTGTTAAATAGCGGTGCAACAATGTTGTACTCTATATCGTTTAATGAATACTGGTTACCGTTAAAGTTAAAGCGTGGCTTATCAAAAAAACTTGGCTCTTCGTTTATTAGCTTAGATAAGTTTTTTACTGGGTACTGCTGGACTAACTCATTGAGTACCGTCACGTTATAAAGATTGAACCAGTAAGCGAGCAGTTCAGACTTTGGCAAGTTACTCAAGTTAATCTTATTTGGCAGGTCGGCCATATTTTTTTGTATGACCTGCAAGGCTTGCCTCATTTTAGGATTGTCTTTATATGAATCATAATAAAAGCGGTTTGCTTCTGTTGCTGTTGAAGGTTTAGGGTTGGATGATAAATGTGTACCAATCGTCGTGGTGTGTGAGGTGATGCGGTAGCGGTCAGACATGCCTAAATCAATGACCGAAGCACTTAATATTTGCCCATAGCCAGCGTAATCAAGAGTAATGTTTGAGTTTTCATCATACTGATGAAATTGGCTAAATTTTTCTTGGTTAATTGCTGTGATGGCTGTTTTATTAATAGGAGCCGTTGAATTACAGGCCGTTACCAAAATAAGTGATGTTGTTAATGCGATGGTCTTTATAGCGCTTTTCATTTTTACCACCTTCCTTAGTACAGAAAATAAACATATTACTTTTACTTTAAATTGGCAATATCCAGGTAATTAACACAGAAAAAACAAGACTTAAAGTTGGCTATTGCGGTTTTGCTAAGTGTTTTAGTTGGGTATTTCAGGGGGATTAAAGCGGCTCATAGCGAGCCGCTTTAGGTTTATATTATTTATCTTCAGACTCTTTAGTTGGTAAGTCTTTTATTTCAACGCGAGTATTTGCTTCATAGTATTTTTGCGTGATTTTTTGCAAAATCTCGCGGCGTAACGGGCTTACATGGCCGACTTCTTTGGTTAAGTTTTCACCATAAGTAACAAAATTAGTATCGAAGCCCTCTGCTACTATACTCGGATCGGCGACAGTCGCGTTACCTCCACCATATTCAACATCGCTACCTAGAATGTCGGTAATATCGTAGTTATCGATACTAAAAGAGAGGTTTTGCACAACTTGGTCTTTATCTGGCTCTTGAATTACTAACGATTGAAGGTGGTCAGCTAAATCTTCTTCAAAGTTAGGAAAATAGTTTTTCTTTTCAAGGTATAAAGAAGAAACTCGAGTGCTATGGTTACCTATCACACTACCGCGGTTTGAATTTACAAATTGCACTGCATTGGTGGTCAGGGCGGTAAACACATTTTTTGCTGTATATGGGTGGTCAAGCAAGTTTGGGCTGCCAATGTAGCCACGGTAGTAGCCATATATTAATAGCGGGTCATTGTTAAATAGCGGTGCAACAATGTTGTACTCAATATCGTTTAATGAATACTGGTTACCATTAAAGTTAAAGCGTGGCTTATCAAAAAAATTTGGTTCTTCGTTTAATAACTTGGTCAGGTTTTTAACAGGGTACTGCTGCACTAATTCATTGAGTACCGTCACGTTATAGAGGTTGAGCCAGTAAGCGAGTAACTCTGATTTTGGTAAGTTACTTAAATTAATTTTGTTTGGCAGGTCGGCCATATTTTCTTGCACTATTTGCAAGTCTTGCTTCATCTGAGGATTCTTTTTGTACGAATCATAATAAAAGCGGTTTGCTTCTGTTGCAGTCGACGGTTTTGGGTTCGACGACAACCGGGTGCCAATTTTGGTTGTGTTTTGTGAAATGCGATAGCGGTCTGACATACCTAAATCAATCACCGAGGCATTTAATATTTGTCCGTAGTCAGTGTACTCAAGGGTGATATTTGATTTTTCATCGTACTGATGAAATTGGCTAAATTTTTCTTGGTTAATAGCTGTCGTTGCTGTTTTATTAATAGGGGCCGTTGAATTACAGGCTGTAACTAGAATAAGTGATGTTGCTAATACGATGGGTTTTATGGCGTTTTTCATTTTTATGACCTTCCGTAGTTTAAAAAATAAACATAGCGTGGTTTTTTTATAAGCGCAACAATCTGTTGTTTTTGTTTAAAGTACTAACCTTTTTCGTTGCTTAAGTAGGTACGGTGATGTTAGCTTCTGTGCCTTGCTGGGGTTTTGAGTTTATCGATAACTCAAAACCTTGGTTGCGCACAAGTTCTCGGGTGATCACAAGCCCTATACCTGTGCCATTTGCTTTTGTTGAGTAAAATGGCACGAACAAGTTATCAGGGTTTTGAATGCCACAACCTTGGTCGCTAATTGCAATATTTAAGCTATCACCTTGCCTTGACCAAGTGAGGGTTGGGGCAGAATTGCTGCCTGCTTCAAAGGCATTTTTTATCAAGTTGATCAATGCTTGTTCTAGCTGCCCTAAGTCGGCATTAACATGTAACTCTTCGCTGCTATTTATTACTAGTTCAGGAAATATAGCGCTTAAACGTGTGTTTAATTGCTCGCTACTGATTGTCTGTTTTTGTGCGGGTGGTAGCTTGGCAAACGCACTGTAACTGGCCACAAAATCAAGCAAGTGCTGAGCGCGTTTTTCTATTACTTGCAGCATATCTTGGGCGAGATCATCGTTACTGCTAATTTGTCCTTGGCGCTTAAGGGTTTGCAATGATTGACTCATTGAATAAATCGGCGTGAGTGAGTTACGCACTTCATGATTTAACACTCGAATTAACCGTTGCCAAACAAGTTGTTCATTATCGCGAAGCTGTTGCTCAATTGAAAAGAAGGTCAGTAATTCAAAATTTCTGCCGGTCCGCCAAAAAGTCTGCGATGAGATTTGAAAGCGTTGTTTAAACAGTGAGTCGTTGTTTTGTTGCCATTCGCCATCATGCAGGGCAATGCCTAAGTCGCTGGCCGATTTACCTTCAATCTGGCGATGGATAATACTGTTTTTAAACGCCTTATTACTAAAGTAAATCAAGCCATGGGGGTCTAGTATAACGATGGGTAAGTCCAGCATGCTGGCAAACTCAAACACAAACTCTTCTGTTTGCATATAATGGCGCTTATTTTTGGCTATTTTATTGCTGAGCTTGGCAAAATCTTGCTTAAGCGCTGCGACTCGTCCACTTTGATAAGACGCTAAATGCCAACTATTACTTTCGTCATTTGCCAGTGCATCTAGTTGCAGACCAAAGCGTTCAATCACATCGATGATCACGCGGTAGCTTTTAATTAAAGCAAAAGCGCTTATCCCGATAAACGGCAATAATAGGCTAATACTGGCAAACCAATCTAGTTTTAAGCTGAGCGAAAGGGCAATACCAAGCGTAAATAGCACCGCTATAACCATAAAAAAATAGCGTCGAATACGCTGCTCTAACGACAACTTGCTACTCATTTAGCGTTCTACTTCTTTTAAATCGAGCTGATGTTTATCAATGCGACGATAAATCGCCGATTTACTTAATCCTAAAAATTCTCCTGCGGCGATAACATTACCATTAAATTGCAGCAGCGCTTTTTGAATCATTTGTTTCTCAAGCTCTTCAAGGGGCAATAGTGGCAAGGCTTGTTCAGCATTACTATTCGTTTGCTCGCAACTTGGTTGATCTAAAATGAGGTCATTGGCTTGAATATTGTTGTTATCGCTCATGATCACCGCGCGTTCAATGCAGTGGCTTAGCTCACGAATATTACCAGGCCAGCTGTAGTTTTTTAGCGCGTTTAGAGCATCAGGACTTAGCGCCATATTTGCACGTTGGTATTTTTTACCATGCACCAATAATAAGTGTTCTGCCAAGGGGGCGATGTCGTCTTTTCTGTCGCGAAGCGGTGGAATGTGCAGTTCAATGGTATTGAGTCTAAATAATAAGTCACGGCGGAACTCACCCTGCTCAATGGCCGTAGCTAATTCACTATTGGTGGCAGAAATAATGCGAACATCGGCGGTTTTGGTTTGGCTTGAGCCTAGCACTTCAAACTCTTTGCTTTCTAGCACGCGGAGCATTTTACTTTGCAGCTCAAGGCTTAAAGTCGCAATTTCGTCTAAAAATAAGGTGCCGCCTTCGGCAATTTCAAAACGCCCTAAGCGGTCTTCTTTGGCATCAGTAAAAGAGCCTTTTTTATGGCCAAATAATTCACTTTCGAATAGCGTTGGCGCAATAGCGCCAATATTCACGCTTACATAGCGTTTATCACATCTGAGAGAATGCTTATGAATATAATGTGCTAATAAGCTTTTGCCTGTACCATTTTCGCCGGTAATTAAAATGCTGGCATCGGTTTTTGCTGCGCGCTCAGCTTTGGCAAGCAACAGTTGCATGATTTCTGATTTAGCTATGTAATGTGCTTGTGTGTCACTGGTAAGCGCCTTTAAGCACGCGTTGTCGTGATTACTTTGCTTGAGCTTGAGTTGTTGTTGCACAACGGCGGTTAAGCGTAAGTTATTCCATGGCTTTTCAACAAAGTCGACAGCCCCTAATTGCATGGCTTTAACGGCAACATCAATGCTAGCCCAAGCGGTCATCACAATGACAGGTATGGTCGATCCTAATTGATTTAGTTGCTTTAAAAAGCGTAACCCTTCTTCACCTGAGGTGGTGTCGAGCTTGTAGTTCATATCGAGCAAAATCAGGCTAATGTGCTCTGATTTTAATAACTCAAGGGCATGTTCAGGGCCTTCGGCCTCAAGGCAATGTAAGCCCAGTTGTTGTAATGCAACAGTAGCAGCCAGACGTACATCAGCTTGATCGTCTATGACTAAGATTTTGTCCATGATGTTTTCTTATTATCCTGTTGAGGTGGCTTAAATTTAAGCCACCATTTTGTGCTGTTAATCGTTACGTAGTGCGGCCATAGGTTTTGCTTTAAGCAGTAAAACCAAAGGTCTAAAGCAAGCGAATAGCGCAATACATAAGGTAATACTCCAAGCGAGTAATTGCAGTCTTACATCAAGTATCAGCCATGACATTAGCTGTCCTTGTAACATGTAAAAACCCACCATTACCGCGGCGAGAGCAACCGCAAAGCCAATGAGCACAGGGATAATAGCTTCAACACTCATCAGCTTGAATAAGCGCGCTTTTTTCGCACCTAATGCCATACGAATACCAAACTCATAACGGCGTAGACCCAGGTTGTAGCTCAGTACCCCAAAAATACCGATTGCTGCTAATAATAGAGTAAATAGCGCTAAGGTACTACACAGAACCACTGTCAGTCGGCTCATATACAGTAAATTGTCGTACTCTTGTTGCAGGTCATTAAACTGCCACATGGTTAAGTCGCTGTTCTTTTCTTTTAGCGTATTAAGTATTTGTTTATTAGTCAGCTTAACGCCTTCAGAGGCTTTGATAGTAAACATGTAGCTATACGGTGTTGCAGGCCACCAAATGTGACGACCAAACGATTCATCGTAGTATTTAGGGTGATTAAAATCTTCGGTTACACCCACCACTTCATACATCTTTTCTTCTAAGCCTTGGTAGCTCTTGCCGATAATATTTCGATAGTCTTGGCCTGGTAATAAGTTCTCTGCCACGCTGACTGATACCAGTATCTCGTTGGTTTCACCTCGTATTGCTTGTTCAGTAAAGGTGCGGCCGGCGAGAATTTTGGTATTAACTAAAGCAAAGTAATCAGGCCCTACCCACTGACTAGGGAAGAAAACTGAGCTTTTACCGTTTACATCAGTCAAGGTGTTGGCGTTTTGTCTTTGCGAAACAGGGCTGTGACCTAGGGCAACATCATCAATACCTTGGCTATCAAGCAAAACCTGCTTGTATTGCAGCATGTGTTCGTAGCGTTCAGCCAATGACATTTGATTATTTGGCTGGAACAGGTTGGCAAAATATAGGTTTTCGGTATCACTACCGAGTGGGCGGTTAATCGTGCCCATGGCTTTACTGACTACCATCACAGAAAAACTTACAAGCAGCGCGGCAACAAACATTTGTGAGCCAATTAAAATACGCACTGTGCGGCCAGATACCTGCGAAACACCGCCCTTACCACTGTTTTGCATTTGCGTATTTAGGGTTTTGTAATTTACCAAACGTGCTGTAATTACAGAGAAAATATAAGCAAGAGCAATACACAGTATAATGGCAACAATAACTAACGTGGTATCAACGGCTAAGCTATTCACCAGTGGTAAACGCCCTTCTGCCAATACTTTAAATAAACGTATGCCCCATACCGATAAAAACAGCGCAATGCTTACCGATAAGGTCATTAAAATCAGTGATTGTAAAAAGATACTTTTAAATAGCGTGCTGCGTTTTGCACCTAACACCGCCTGCAAGGCGAGGGTTTTATGTTGAGCAAGAGCGCGTGAGAAGAACAAAGTGCTTACATTAAGTACTGCAATAATCAGTAGCCCTACCGCACCGGCTAACATCATCAAGCTTAAGTCATCGTTATTACCCAGCTCAACGTCACGATAAGGGGTTACTTCAGGTTTTACATCGGTGATCCCCCCGTTGTTTAGCCATTCTGATTTAACCGTATCAATTTGCTGTTTTAAATCGACTTTAACTTGATCTATGGTGACCCCAGGCTTTAAAACAGCAATTAGTTTTAGGTTTTTGAACGTGTTTGTCCATGGGCTTTGCCAATCGTCATTGTGAAAGAAACGGCGGTCAGCACTGGATGGAAACCACACTTCAACATCACTTGCTTTAAACATGTAAGGTGGGCTGAATGAGTCATCAACAACACCGACGATACGGTGAACATAATCGGTTTCACCAGCCATGACTGAGAGTGTTTTACCAATAATGTTCGGGTCGCTGTTGTAATGTTTGCGCCAGAAGTTAGCAGATATAACAACCCGGTCATCAGGAGTTTCTAGTGTTTCTCCAAGGTCAAAACCTTGTCCCATTAAAAATGGCGTGTTTAATAAGTCAAAATAGTTGCCGCCAACATACAGCACAGGCTCTTTCGGTTCGCCATCGAGGTTTGCAAAAATTTGCTCACCTGCATTGATCATCATACTTTGTTCAAAGCTTTGATTATGCTTAAGCCAATGCACCATCGACTGATAGCTTTGAAAGCCAGTAGCATCATAGTCATCATAGGTAAGTGATTGCTCAACCACCACCATGCGGCTTTCATCGTACACATCAAGAGGCTTTAAAAAGTAGCTGTTAACAAGGCTAAGCACCACAAACAAGGTGGCCAGTGTTAAAGCAAGCGTTGCGATAACCGCAGTGACAAAGCCCGGTGCATTCATTAATGATGCCCACGCTAAGCTTAATTGGGCGCGTGTTTTGGTTAATTTCATTACATCACCTCGGCGCTTTCGAGAACTTGCTCAGCAGTGTCGCTGCTAGGTGCTTGGCGAGCTTCAGAGTAGGAAACAATTTCACCATCTAACAATTTAA
Organism: Pseudoalteromonas sp. HF66; assembly: GCF_011806445.1. NCBI lineage: Bacteria > Pseudomonadati > Pseudomonadota > Gammaproteobacteria > Alteromonadales > Pseudoalteromonadaceae > Pseudoalteromonas > Pseudoalteromonas sp. HF66. The sequence continues at coordinate 82,153 of NZ_JAATOU010000007.1, read as the reverse complement.
GTTGCGTTTTAGCGCGCCCGGCATAACGTAAGTCATGGGTTACCATACAAATCGTGGTGCCTTTTTTATTTAGCTCATCGAGCAAGTCCATGACAGCATCACCATTTTTTGAATCTAAGTTACCGGTTGGCTCATCCACCAATAAAATGCTTGGCTTGCCAGCCAATGCGCGGGCAATGGCAATACGTTGTTGTTGACCACCAGATAATTGGTTTGGTTTATGCTGAGCACGGTGGCCCATTTCAACTTCATCAAGGGCTTGTTTTACCGCAAGCTCTATTTCGCTCGGGCTCATGGCTGGCTCTCGGTAAGTGAGCGGCAGTGCCACGTTGTCAAACACCGATAATTCATCAATTAGGTTAAACGACTGAAATATAAAACCAATGTGAAGGTTTCTAAGTTCAGCTTGCTGATCCATATCGAGGGTTTTTGTGTCGACTTCTTTAATGAAATAGTCGCCAGCAGTTGGGCTATCTAGTAAGCCTAGTAATGACAGCAACGTCGATTTACCACAGCCAGATGGGCCGCTAATGCAAATATAGTCACCCTGGTTAATATTCAGGCTGATGTCTTTTAATGCATAGGTTTCAACATTTTGGCCGCGATAAACTTTGGCGATTTTGTTTAATGAGATAAGCGTGTTGGTTTTCATAAGCTGTCCTGTTCGATTTTTATTGTTGCCAAATCCTGCCATTTAGAAAGGTCAGAAATGATCAGCTGTTCGCCCACGGTGGCACCGCTCAAAAGTTGAATTTGATTGTCACTGAGTGTACCAAATTCGATATTCGTTGGCGTTGCTAACTGGGTATTTGGATTAAGTTTAAATAGCGTGGCTTCGCTGTGTGCTTGCGCTTTTTGCGGCACGTTAATGGTTAACGCATCGGGAATAATGTTGCTAACAACATAGCCTTCAATGCTTAAATCTGGGCGGGCATTGGCAGGCAGTGTGCCTTGTAAATCAAGTTCAATAATAACCCGACCATCGGTAACGATAGGGTCAATTCGGGTGACTTTGGCATCAACTTCACCGTGGCTTGCTTGGCTAAAGGTGTTTACTTTTGCTGCCATATTGAGTGCCACTTTTTCGGCATCAGCTTGCTTCACACTCAGCTCTGCTTTTAGTGCTTTGTTTGAGCCAACCACTGCAAGGCGGGTGCCCGGCACTAGGTTCTGACCAAGTTCAACATTCAATTCTTGTAGCATGCCATCGATACCTGCCGTTATTTGCAGCTGATCAAAAGCGTGTTGCTCAACTTGATAATTAAGCTCAAATTGGCTTAATAGCTCTTGCTGTATTTTGCTACGTTGTAAGTGCATTTCTTTGAGCTGAGCGAGGCGTTGCTGCTCGATACTTACGCGCTCTGTAAGCTGTGCAACGTTTAGCATGCTTCGTTTATAATCTAGGCTTGAAACAATTCCTTGTTCGATCAGTTTACTTTCGGCATCGACTCTAAGCTCTGCGCTTTGTAGCTCACTTTTTAAAATGGCGAGATTCGCTTGGCGTTCAAGTAGCTCACTTTGCTGGTTAATTTTTTGCTCATTAACACTGGCTTTTTGGCGAGCGAGTTCTAGCCGAGCGACCGATAAACGCTGCGCTTGCTGAGGGTTTACTAGGCTTAAAATCACCGTGTTTTTGTTAACAATAGTGCCGGGGTAAACGTGGATAGCTTCGACCATTGCGGTGTCAGTATTGGTTAAATAGCGTTGATACTTCGGTTTTAAACGGCCAAAGCCACGTATTTTTACTACAAAATCGGCTTGTTCTACAGTTGCTATTTGCAATTGGCTTGCAGAAACCACGGTGGGTGTCGCCCATTGATAAACCATTATAGCGCCAAGCGCTGACACGCTAATAGCTGCACCAATAAGCCATTTTTTAGCTTTTGATTGCTGAGGTTTACGTTTTAGAGTGCTGTCTAAATCCATTGGCTATATTTCATTGCGTTGTAAGTTTAGCAACACAAAAGCGAGGAACGTGCCAAGGTTTAATTTATTGATTTTTATCGTTTTTTAATTTTGTGATTAGGTGGGCTTTCCCACTTTTGGGATTAATAAAATCAAAAGTGGGACAAACTATAATGCAGTGTTTACTGGGTTAATTCTGCAAGTTTAGCCAGTTGCTTTTTAGCATGTGCGTTATCAGGTTTAAGCTTGAGTACTTGGTTATAGTTGGCTATTGCTTGTTTAAGGTTACCGAGATACCAGTACGCTTCTGCTAGGCTATCAAAGGTATTATAACTATTAGGGTAAAGGTGTGTGTTAAGCTTAAAAACCGCTAATGCTTCATTGAGTTTGTCTTGGTTGATAAGCGAATAACCCCATAAGTTAATATCGTTTTCAGCAAATTGAATCTTCTTTTCTTTACTTAATTGATCCGCAGCCACAATTGCATTTTCGTAGCCTTGTACTTCAAGAACTTGCCATAAGCGTTTTATATTTTTGGGCAGGCCAAAGCCATTCTCTTGTTTCATTTCTGGAATATAAAAGCCAGCAATTTCATCTACAAATTGCGATGGCATTGCACCCATTAAGTTGGTTAAGATCACAATTGACATATTATCTTCTGGGTAAACAAAGATACCAGCCCTGTTACCACCCACAGCGGCTAATGCAGGATGCTCTTCTCGGTCCATAACAGGCCAGCCAAGACTGTAGCCGTTTAAACGTTGATTGAAGCCTTGAGTGTGACCGCTTTTTAGGCGAGTCGGAGTCCACATTTGCTGTATACTGTCTTCACTAATAAATTGATTTGTTTGTAAAGCGATTAGCCAATTTGCCAATTCTGCTGCTGTTGATGCCATGCCTGCGGCGGTTTGTAACATTTCAGAAAAAATGGCTTCTCTTGAGTTGAACAGTTCATCGCCTTGATTTTCGTATCGTCTTGCTGAGTGCTTTACAGCATTGTTGAGGTTATTAAAGCCCGCTTCAAGTGTTCTGCTCATTTCAGCCTGCTGTAATTGGTTTTTTTCGATAAATTGCTGAAATGGCATCCCCGATAGTTTGTTAATTAACTTACCAATAATAACGTAATTTGTTTGGTTGTATTTAAAGCGAGTGCCTGTTTCGAATTCTAATGGCTTGGTTTGAACTAGTTGCCATGCATCATCGGGTCCTTGATCTGAGATTAAATCAGCAACTTCACCTTTTATTATGTCAGGTAAGCCTGATGTATGGCTCATTAACTCTCTGGTTGTTATAGCGTGCCACTCAGTTGGCAATTCTGGCAGATAAGTGCCAATAGGCGCATTAAGATCTAATTTCTTTTGCTCAACAAGCTGCATCAGCGCCACACCAACAAAAGCTTTTGTTGCAGAATTAATGGCAAATAAAGTGTTGCCATCAACGGCGATATTATCTTCAATATTTGCAACTCCGTAGCTGGCAACTTTAGTTACTTTATTATCTCGAACGACGGCGAGTTGTAGCCCTGGAATATTTCTTTTTTGCATTAACTCAACCACCCATTGGTCAAGCTCATCTGCATGTGCAGAAAAGGCGCAGAAACTGGCTGATAGCAGTGTTATGGTCGGAAGAATTAATTTTTTTGCTAGTTTTTTGCAAGCTGTGTACACGATGTTGTCCTTAGTGTTCATTTTTATCTATTATTTTTTACTTAGATAGTTTTGATGTGAGCACTAAAGCGAGGAGTATGCCAATATTTAACGTTTTGAAATTTATAGTTTTTATTTTTTTCTTGGTTTGGGAATTCCCATTTATGGGAATTTCAAATTAAAACTGGGAGTGAAAGCTTAAATTAGCTTTCTTCGATTTTGCCAACCTGTGAAAGTTGATTAAACAAAATGCCCGCTTGGGTGCGGTTATAAACATTAAGCTTGCGTAAAATCGCTGAAACATGCTGCTTGATAGTAGTTTCTTGAATCGACATTTCAAAAGCGATTTGTTTATTCAATAAACCGTCGGCAATCATCGCCAATACGCGATATTGCTGTGGTGTAAGCTTTTCAAGATTGCGAGCAAATTCGCTTTGTTCGTCGTTTATCACTACATCGGTTAAATCAACTTCGGGTGGTAGCCAAGTGTCGCCATTTAATACATGGCTAATTGCTTCACTGATGACATCTAAAGAAGATGACTTAGGAATATAGCCTGCAGCGCCAAGACTCATGGCTTGTTTGATTATGGCGGGGGTTTCATTGGCAGAGACCATAATCACTAAGATATCTGGGTAGTGATTTCGTAATTGCGAAAGGGCTTGTAGGCCATTTGCACCTGGAATAGTTAGGTCTAAGAATATCAGTTCAATTTCAGGATGTGCATTTAATAGTGCGAACAAGCCATCAATGTCACTTGTTTCTTTAATATGTTCTTCGGGCACTGATGTCGCGGCGGCTTGACGCAGTGCACTTCTAAATAACGGGTGATCATCGGCGATTATAGTGTTCACAGCTAAAGACATTCCCTCGATTCTCCAATGCGTTATGTTATAAGTGATTTTGCGCTTTGAAACAAGGTTTGCCTGAAGGGAAGTTTCAGACAAACCTTTCTCACACAAGGATTTAGGTTCTTTTTTAGAAACGGTAACCAACAGTGAAGGCAACAGTGCGAGGGTCGCCGTAGTAACCGATTAGCGTATTATCACCACCTAAACCAGGGGTGTATTTGCTCGTATCAGTTGGATCTGTTGGATCAGGTGCTACGAATTGGTAACCACCAATCATGTACTCTTCATCCGTTAAGTTTTTGCCGTAAAGACCAGCAGTCCAGTGACCGTCTGTGCTGTACCAAGTAATACCCATGTTAAAGATACCGTAAGCATCTTGAGTGAGTAGGCTATCTTCTTCGAATAGAGCGTAGTCGCCTCGGTGGTAGTAGTTACCATTTACTACAAAATCACCCATTTCTGTGTACATGCGATAGGTCGCACCTAGATTGAAGGTCAAATCTGGCGTGTTTGATACTGTGAAGCGATCTGATTTGTCGAATGCCTCACCTGTTTCAGGGTCGTAATCAATTACGTTATCAAAGCTACTGTCTATATAGCCGATTGATGCATCAAAGCTTAGTGATTCTGTGGCTACGTAGTTAAGTTCAAGTTCGATACCATCTGATGTTGACTCACCAATGTTACCTAAGCGTTGGTTTAGATCAGATGCACTGTCTCCCGGTAACACCGAAATATACTGACGGTCTTTATGATCAAGGGTGAACAAGGTTACGTTCGCACGTAAGTTATTATTCCACTCACTCTTCATACCGATTTCGAATGAATCAACGATTTCAGGTTTTGCTGCAGGCTCTGCGGTTGTTGCTCGCGGGTTGAAAGTACCTGACTTAAAGCCTTGCGCATAACTTGCAAAGAACATGATGTCGTTTGAATACTGATATTCAACACCAGCACGTGGTGTGAAGCGTGACCATTCTTCTTCATCATCTAGTACGGTTGGTACGAGTTGACCTTCTGGGCGAGTATAACCAGGGATCCAACCTGATTCTGGATATACAATGTCAAAAATTAGGCCGTTGTTAACAAGCGCCTCTTTTTTGTCTTTGGTGTAACGTGCACCCAATGTCATTGACCATTGATCATTAAAATCATAGCTACCTTGAATATACGCAGCTTTACTATTTGAGTTACTACAACCACTAACTTCACGAGTGAGGCCAGGAGCGCCTAAGCTTTGACCTAAGATACCTAAAATTGCCTCAAACTGGCCACATGATTCACCATCGTAATAGTAAAGGCCAGATACAAATTTGTAGTTATCACCTTGATGGTTTAGCTGTAATTCGTGAGTAGTTTGTTCATCATCGTAAATAGCGGGTACATCGAAAATCGGCAACGACGTATTATCAAAGTCGATATTAGTTGGTGAGTAGCTCTCTCGGCTTGAGCCTATGTATTTTATGCTCGTGCTGTCAGTCATATCCCAACGAGCAGTTAAGCTGTAGCCTTCTAGTTCAACTTTGTTCCATGTTGGTAAGCTGGTGTATGAGTCATACACACTGTCTGGAACTGGTGCATCTGTTAGTAGGCTAGGAAGTAAGCGGTAGCCACCTTTCGCGTTAGATTTATCTTCTGTTTTATCCCACGCAAAACGGAAAAATAGGTCATCAGTAGGCGTGTATTCTAAAGTAACACGAGCTGCGGTAACGTCTTTGTTGTAGTTTTCGCGGTCTTGGTTATCAAGAGCTGATGTTAAAAACTCACCAAAACCATCACGATTAAGTGTTGCAAAACCAAAACCTACATAGAGTTTTTCGTCAATAATTGGCAGTTGACCAGTAATTTTTAAATCTTTTTGGTTATAGCTACCTACAGTGCCTTGTATATTTAAAGTTGCATCACCGCTCATTTCTTTGGTGACGTATTTAATTGCACCACCAATGGTATTTTTACCGTAAAGCGTACCTTGTGGACCACGTAATACTTCGATTTGTTGCACATCAAGAAGGTCAAGCACCGCACCTTGTGGGCGAGCAAGATAGACATCATCAATATAGATACCAACACCCGGCTCATAACCCCACAATGGGTCTTGCTGACCTACACCACGAATAAACGCAGTAATTGTAGAGTTAGTACCACGGCTTGCTTGTAAGGTGGTATTTGGCGAGAACTGCTGAACTTCGGTCATAACGACGATACCGTTTTCTGCAAGCTCTTCAGCACCAACTGAAGTTACAGCAACAGGAACTTCTTGCAGGTTTTCAACGGTTTTACGCGCTGTTACCTGAATACGTTCTAGTTCCCCTTTTTTTGCTGCAGGTTCGGCTTGTTCTGCCGCTTGAGCACTGACACCTGCTAATGCAAGTGATACAGCCAGAGTAAGTGGCGCGACTTTTGGGTTAAGCTTTATCATGTTGTATTCCTTGTTATTGTTGTCATTAGTCTTATGGCCACTCTCGTTGATGTTGCCGAAGACTTAATAAGTTTGCCCGTGTCACCTGTCAGTTAATGTAGAAGATAGTTGCAAAAATTGAATTAGTACCATAGTGCTATACCCACCACAGCCCTTTATTTATCAAGCAATTAAGCTATTTTTAAAGCAGATAGTACCTTAGTGTTATGTATTTTTTAGGCGCTTAAGGTAAGACTGATAGCATTATTCCGATGTCACCTCATCTGTGTAATAACAATAATTATAGGAATGTCTATGCTGAGCATGATAGGACTGTTAGGCGGTTTAATACTGCTGATCATTTTAACGCTGCGTGGGGTAAATTTATTTATCGCCGCGCCAATCTGTGCGTTGTTAGTCGCACTTAGTAGTGGCATGGCCATTTTCCCTGTATCGGCAGATACAAACTTTATTAACGCCTATATGGATGGCTTTGCTGGTTTCTTAAGTGCGTGGTTCTTTATGTTCTTGCTGGGTTCTTTATTCGGTAAGTTCATGGAAGACACCGGTGCTGCAGACAGTGTTGCGAGCTATATTGTAGGCAAACTAGGTATGAAACACGCAGTTCTTGCGGTGGTGATCGCCTGTGCAGTTTTAACCTACGGCGGCGTGAGCGTCTTTATTGTTGCGTTTTCTGTTTACCCAATGGCATTAAGTTTGTTTAAAGATGCAAACTTACCGCGCCGCTTTATTCCAGCAACCCTGGCATTTGGCTCGGTGACCTTTACCATGACTTCGGCAGGCTCGCCAGAAATTCAAAACTGGATCCCGGTTAAGCACCTTGGCACGTCGCCATATGCAGCATGGGAAGTGAGCTTAGTGGTGGCCATTTTCATGGCAACAGTAGGTTATTTTTGGTTAAACAAGATGATCAAAAAAGCCGTTGCCAATGGTGAAACTTTTGAAGCTCGTGATGATGATCCTGTCATTATTGAGCGTCGTCGTCCGCACCCAATTACTGGTGTGATCCCGCTAATCGTGGTGTTACTTTTATCATTTACTCTACATGATGTACTGCAGCAAACAGCACTTATTGTAGCCTTGCTTGGTGGCGTATTGAGTATTGTGATTATCAACTTCAAGCATTTTCACGATATGGGAAATGCAATTAATGTTGGTACAACAGGCGCTTTAGTGGCAATCGGTAATACTGCAGCAGTGGTTGGTTTTGGAGCTGTAGCGAAAGTATCACCGGCATTTACCGCAGCAGTAGATGTGATGACTCATATGCCTGGGAATGAGCTGGTTGGCGCTGCAGTGGCAGTGAGTGTAATTGCTGGTTTAACGGGCTCTGCTTCTGGCGGGCAAGCTATTGCATTACCACTTGTAGCACCGGGTTATTTAGATATGGGAGTTAATCCTGAACAGCTGCACCGCGTGGTGGCAATTAGTTCTGGAGCTCTCGATACCTTGCCGCATAATGGCTATGTAGTGACAACAATACGCGCTATCTGTAAAGAAACGCATCAACGAGCGTATTGGTCAATGGCAGCACTTACTGCGGTCGTTCCGCTTATCGGTGTCGCATTGGCACTTGGACTCTTTATTTTCTTTTAAGGAACAGCAATGAAAACCAAATTAATAATTTTGCTATGGCTGGTTGTATTTAGTAGTACTGCGTTTGGCGCCGAAAACAAAGCCGAAACCATGCTAGTGGAAAAACAGCATTTTACGACAAAGGATTTTACCACTGTGTCTGGCGTGACCTTGGAGCAAGTGGATATTGGCTGGGAAAGTTACGGAAAACTAAACGCCAATAAAGATAACGTGATTTTAATTACTCATTATTTCTCTGGCACTTCTCATGCCGCAGGCAAATATAAAGCGGATGATGCCCTACCGGGTTATTGGGATGCGATTATCGGCCCAGGCAAAGCTATCGATACGAATAAATATTATGTGATTAGTTCAGATACGTTAGTGAATGCCAACTGGCATGATGAAAATGTAATCACCACAGGCCCTGCATCAACTAATCCTAAAACAGGCAAACCTTATGGTTTAGATTTTCCTGTGGTTACGATTACTGATTTTGTGAATGTGCAAAAGCGTTTACTTGAAAGCCTAGGTATCACTAAGTTACATGCTGTGATGGGCGCATCAATGGGGTCGTTTCAAGCACTTGAGTGGGCAACGCGTTACCCAGATAAAGTTGAGCGTTTAATTCATGTGATTGGCGCTGCAACGATGGATGCATGGACAGTCGCAGCACTTGAAAAATGGGCGTTACCAATTCGTTTAGATAAAAACTGGCAGCAAGGTAATTATTACGGCAAAGAGCGTCCGTTAGATGGCTTAGCGGCAACCATGCTTAATATTACGCAAGATGCGATGCATCCAATTATTTATAACGCGAGCTTTCCTGACTTTAACGTGCTTGATGAAGGCGCGTTAAAAGACATTCGTACCTTGCCTAAGTTAAACCAAGTACTAGCACAACGTGCAATGGCGCGTGCGAAAACCCAAGATGCAAATCATGTACTTTATTTGGTCCGGGCATCACAACTATTTACCGCTGGCATGCAAAGCGATTTAACAACTGCACTTAAAAATGTATCTGCCAAAACATTATTACTACCCGCAACGAACGACTTACTGCTTCGCCCTGAAAACATGCGCACCGTGTTTGACACCATGAAAGCAGCAGGTAAAGACGTTGAGATTTCAGAAATTGAAGGGGGCTGGGGACACCTTGATGGCATTTTCTCAATCGCCCCTAAAGCGCAGCTTATCAGTGAGTTTTTAGAGGAGTAGCCCGATGAGCAAAACAGTTTTAATTACTGGTGCAGCCAGTGGTATTGGTTTATATGTTGCCCAGCAACTAGCGATGCAAGGCCACACTATTATTGTCACTGATTTAAATCAGCAAGCTGCAAAACAGGCGGCAGCAGGTATTGTTGAGCAAGGTGGTAGCGCCGAAGGGTATGCACTTAATGTGGCAGATAGTGATGCAATAGAGCAGTTTTTCAATGAGCTTAATCAGCCGATTGATGTGCTTATTAATAATGCGGGTATTCAGCACGTTGCAAAGCTTGAAGATTTTCCGGCTGATAAGTGGCAGTTTTTACAGCAAGTTATGCTCGTTGGCCCGGCGATGATGACCAAAGCCGTGCTACCACGAATGCGTGAACAAGACTTTGGTCGCATCATTAATATTGGTTCAATCCACGCCATGGTGGCGTCCAAATATAAGTCAGCTTATATCGCTGCGAAGCATGGCTTAATCGGCTTTGCTAAAACTATGGCACTGGAAACTGGCGATGCCAATATCACTATTAACACTGTGTGCCCAGCGTATGTAAAAACGCCGCTAGTGGAGCAACAAATTGCCTCACAAGCAAAAGAGCACGGTATTTCAGAGCAACAAGTGATTGACACGATTATGCTGGCACCAATGCCGAAAAAAGCATTTATCGGTTTAGATGAGATCCTGCATACCGTTAGCTTTTTAATGGCCGATGCAGCACGCAATATTACCGCCCAAGCAATCGCCATTGATGGCGGTTGGACTGCACAATAGGAGGAGCCAATGGCAGGTTTTGATAAAGTAGTTACAAGTTACAGCGAAGCGATGGCAGGCCTTGAAGATGGCATGACAGTGATAGCGGGTGGTTTTGGTTTATGCGGTATTCCTGAGGGTCTGATTGCACAAATTAAACGTCAAGGCACCCGTGATTTAACTGTGGTATCGAATAACTGTGGCGTTGATGGTTTTGGTTTAGGTGTGCTGCTTGAAGACAAACAGATCAGCAAGATGGTTGCCTCTTACGTTGGTGAAAACGCACTATTTGAGCAGCAGCTATTAAATGGTGAACTTGAAGTTGAGCTAACACCGCAAGGCACTTTAGCTGAAAAAATGCGTGCTGGCGGGGCGGGCATCCCTGCATTTTATACCGCAACAGGGGTGGGGACCCCGGTAGCTGACGGTAAAGAAACCCGCAATATTAATGGTCGCGATTATTTATTAGAGCCAAGCATTACTGGCGATTTCGCGATAGTTAAAGCGTGGAAAGCAGATCGCTACGGTAACTGCATTTATCGTCATACGGCGATGAACTTTAATCCGATGGCAGCAACCGCAGGCAAAGTTACGGTTCTTGAAGTTGAAGAAATTGTTGAGCCAGGAGAGCTGGAGCCAAGCCAAATTCACACGCCGGGTATCTATATTGATCGGGTGATTAAGGGTGAATTTGAAAAGCGCATCGAGAAAGTTACCACTAAGCAAGAGAATCAATAAGGAGCACGCTGATGGCATTATCACGAGAACAAATCGCTAAACGCGTGGCGATGGAACTACAGGATGGTTACTACGTTAACTTGGGTATAGGTATTCCAACCTTGGTCGCTAATTATGTCCCTGATGGCATCGAAGTGATGCTGCAATCTGAAAATGGTTTACTCGGTATGGGGCCATACCCAAGTGCAGACCAAGTTGATGCCGATATGATCAACGCAGGTAAAGAAACGGTCACCGCTGCAACGGGAGCGGCTATTTTTAGCTCCGCAGAAAGCTTTGCCATGATCCGCGGCGGCCACGTTGATTTAACCGTGCTGGGTGCGTTTGAAGTGGACCAAAACGGCAATATTGCCAGTTGGATGATCCCGAAAAAGTTGGTTAAAGGAATGGGCGGTGCGATGGATTTAGTCGCCGGTGCTAAAAACATTATTTGCACCATGACCCATGCCAACAAGCATGGCGAATCAAAACTGCTGACCGAATGTAGTTTGCCGTTAACAGGTGTTGGTTGTATCAATAAAGTGATCACCGATTTGGCACTTTTAGAAATTAAAGACGGTGCATTTCATTTATTAGAGCGTGCCCCGGGTGTCTCGGTTGATGAGATTATTGCTAAGACACAGGGCAAGCTTATTGTCTCTGGCGACATTCCTGAGATGACTTTTAGCTAGTTTTACGACTTTAAGCCGTTAATTTGCCTAGAATTTATACTAAACCCCAATAATGTGCTTTTTGTTCATGACTTTTATGAACAAAAAGCCATTTATCACCATCAATGCAACTTACCCCCTAAACATTTCGTTAATCTATCGTTAACACTATGCTCCAAACCAGATCGCCATTTGCAGTAGGCCGATCAACGACAACAAATAATTATAATCTGGTGTGGAGTAATTCATGAAAGCAAGTAACACACAGCTCGCTTTAGCCTTTGTAGCGGCGTTAGCAAGTACATCAGCATTCGCACAAAGCGACACTGAACAATTACAGCAACAACTCGACGCACTTCAAAAAGAAGTGGACTCATTGAAAGCATCAAGTAGCTTTAACTTAGAGTTTGGCGGTCGCGTTCAACTTGACTACAACTACTTTGATGGTGCCTACAATGCCAATAATGAAGGTACAGGGGGGAGTGAATTCTTCCCTCGTCGTATCCGTACTTATGTTGAAAGTGAACATGGCAAGTGGGATCACAAACTACTACTCGAATTTGCTGAAGGCACGGCTGAAATCGTGTTAGCGCGTGTACGTTATGCATTCGACAACGGCTTAAAAGTAAAAGCCGGTAAAATCCGCGAAGATATGTCGCTCAATGCACTAACCAGTTCAAAACATATTAATACTATTGAGCGCAGCACCCTTGCTAATTCTTTCTCACCTTTCTTCCGTTGGGGTATCTCGGCTTATCAATACTTTAAAGACTCAGGTTTACGTTATGCCGTGGGTGTTTACAAGAACGATGCGTTTGGTGCCTCAGGCCACGACGAAGATGACAAACTGACATTGGCTGTAACAGGTCGCTTAACGTGGTCTAGTGCAGCACCAGGTGATGTGATTCATGTAGGTGCTTGGCACTCTTATCGTGATATGGGTGGTAATGATTTAAGCGCTCGTTTTGCCCGTGGTGAAGTGCGTGAAACCAATGTTCGCTTAGTGGATTACGCGGTCGGTGGTGAAACGGCTGCGCTTGATAGTATGTCGCAAAGCGGTCTTGAATTTGCCTACCAAGCGAATGCATTCACTCTAGAGGCTGAATATGCCAGCCGTTATCTCGATACGGTTGATAGCAGCAATGAACTTGATGGAGAGCGTTTTGATGGCTTTCATGTTTCGGCAAGTTATTTCTTAGGCGGTGAGCAGCGCCGTTACAAAGCAGGTTCAGCATTATTTGTGCAACCAAAAGGGATTAAAGATGCATGGGAGCTTGTTGCACGTGTGTCACAAATGAACGCCAGCAGCAAACAGCAAGGTACCGACGTAACCACTTACACAGTAGGCACATCATATTACCTAAGCAGCGATATCAAATTTATGGGCAACCTGATTTACAGCGATGTTGATGGTGCCGGTGCTTCTACGCTGGTAGGTGATGAAGATTCAGGTATGGGCATCAGTGCTCGTATGCAGTACTTATTTTAGGAGTCGTGCATTATGACTAAGTTTAAATCATTAAAAAGCTCTCTTTTAGCAGTTTCGTTATTAGTAACCAGCCCGCTAGCATTGGCAAACTTACACTTTTTGGTACCGGGTGGCCCTGGTGGCGGTTGGGATACCACAGCACGTGGTGTCGGTGAAGCAATGGTGAAAGCGGGCATTGAAGATAATGCATCGTTTCAGAATATGTCGGGCGGCGGCGGTGGCCGTGCGATTGCTTATTTGATTGAGTCGGGCACTAAAAAAGGCGATATGTTGATGGTTAACTCAACGCCTATCGTACTGCGCGCATTATCAGGAAAAATCCCTTACAGTTATCGCGATTTAACGCCAGTTGCCAGCATGATTGCTGATTATGGTGCGTTTGTTGTCCGTAATGACTCACCTTTTAAAACATGGCAAGACGTTATTGATGCAATGAAAAAAGACCCTGGCTCTGTAAAAGTAGCGGGTGGCTCAGCGCGCGGCAGCATGGATCACTTAGTAGCAGCACAAGCGGTGAAAGCAGCGGGTATTGATGGTCGTCGATTACGTTACATTCCTTACGATGCCGGTGGTAAAGCGAAAGCAGGTTTATTGTCGGGTGAGGTCAACTTACTTTCGACAGGCTTAAGTGAGGCACTCGAAGTCGCTAATGGCGGTCAGGCACGGATTTTAGCGGTGACTTCTGCAGATAAACTTCCTGATTACCCAGCAATTCCAACCTTAAAGTCGCTAGGTTACGACATGGAGTTCGTAAACTGGCGCGGCTTTTTTGCGACCCCAGATTTACCTGCAGATAAGCTAGCAGAGTACACAGAAAAGCTGCGTAAGCTGCAACAAACCCCTGAGTGGGAAGCGGTTCGTGCCCGTAATGGTTGGCTAAATCTGTTTCAAGAAAAAGACGCGTTTATTAAATCACTTGAGCAGCAAGAAGCGCAATTACGCGTTGTAATGAAAGAACTTGGTTTTATCCGAGGCTAAGGTTAGACAATGTTAAACCGTGAACTAATTGGACCAAGTTTATTCTTGGTCCTCTTTACCCTCTACGCCCTTGTGGCTTGGCAAATTCCACTTATGCCATTTGAAGAGTACGAAAGTGTTACTTCAGCAACCTTACCAAAAGTGTATGCAGTATTCGGTATCGTGGTGTGTGTACTTTCGATTGGTGCCAACTTATTAAAGCAGGCGCCTGCAGAAAAAGCAGAGCTACTCAGTAAAGGCAACTTACTACGTACCTTTGCACTGTTGGTTTTAATGGTTGCTTATAGCGCCATGCTTGAACCGTTTGGTTTTTTAATTGCCACCAGTGCATTTTTAATTGCTGGCTTTTTTATTATGGGTGAACGCCGTAAGAAGGTGTTGTTGTTTGCTTCAGTGCCTGTGGCCGTGGTTTTTTGGTTTTTAATGACACAAGTACTGGGCATCTACTTAGTACCTGGCAATCTGTGGAGTTAAGTTATGCTTGATGGAATTATGTTAGGTTTGTCGACCGTACTCGACTGGAACAACTTGTTATATGTGATTGTAGGCTGCTTTGTTGGCACGTTCATCGGTATGTTACCTGGTCTAGGTCCAATTACTGCGATTGCGTTGATGATCCCGATCACTTACAGCATCGGTGCTGATTCGGGCATGATTTTAATGGCCGGTGTTTACTACGGGGCTATATTTGGTGGCTCTACTTCTTCTATTTTGATTAATGCGCCGGGTGTGGCGGGGACGGTAGCGTCATCGTTTGATGGCTACCCGCTAGCAAAGCAAGGGAAGGCAGGTAAAGCCCTTGCGATTGCAGCTTATTCATCCTTTATAGGCGGTACGATTGGGGCCATTTTACTGATGGTGGCTGCGCCTTTATTAGCAAAAGTGTCATTAAGTTTCCAATCGCCTGATTATGTTGTACTGATGTTTTTAGGCTTAACGGCCATTGCCGCGTTCTCTAATAAAGGGCAATTTCTAAAAGCCATGATGATGACGGTATTTGGTTTAATGCTGGCAACAGTAGGGATTGATCCCTCTTCAGGTACCGAGCGCTTTACCTTTGGCCAAGCTGATTTATTAGATGGTATTAGCTTTTTATTAGTAGCAATGGCAACGTTCGCGTTGGCTGAAGCTCTGATTAATGTGGCACGCCCTGAAGCTGAACCAGATAAAAAAATTGATGATCCTGATACGCCAAAAATTGGCTCAACAAAACTGACTAAAGAAGAAGTAAAAGACATGGCTCCTGTGGTTGGCCGCTCATCTTTACTTGGCTTTATTGTCGGTGTTTTACCGGGCGCAGGGGCAACCATTGCCAGCTTTATGGCCTATGCCACTGAGCGGAACCTTGCTCCAAAGGCACTGAAAGATAAATTTGGTAAGGGCTCAATGCGTGGCTTAGCCGCACCTGAGTCTGCTAATAATGCTGCTTGTACGGGCTCATTTGTACCATTACTGACTTTAGGTATTCCGGGTTCGGGCACTACTGCGATTATGCTAGGTGCATTAATTGCCTACGGTATTCAGCCGGGTCCTATGCTAATGCAAGAAAATCCAAGTGTGTTTTGGGCGGTAATTGTCAGTATGTACTTTGGCAATATTGTACTGCTTATTTTGAATTTGCCGTTGATCCCGTATTTTGCCAAAGTGCTGGCAATGCCTAAATCTGTGCTGACAGTAATGATTTTATTCTTCAGCTTAATTGGCGTGTATTTAGTGTCATTTAACACCTTTGATTTATTTATGATGGTGGGCTTTGCGCTGGTGGCCTTGGTGCTTAGATTGTTAGCTTTCCCGATGGCGCCTTTATTACTTGGCTTTATCCTCGGTGATATGATTGAGCGAAATTTCCGCCGTGCGATGATGATTTCAGATGGCTCGCTGAGCTTTTTATGGGACCGCCCATTAACACTGAGTATTTTTGTGATTTCGATCTTAGTGTTGTTGTTCCCACTGAAAGACTATATTGTCCAACGTCGTAAAGACAAAGCAGCTACGCAAACAGGGCAACATGCGTAGTACAAGGCACTGATATGAGATACACCAATAAGCTAAACCCATTTCAGCATGTGGTTAAAAAACCAAAGCGCTTAGAAACGCGGCTCATCATTTGGGTTACCGGTCTATGTGTTTTACAGGCTGTGTTGTTTGGCGCTTTGGTGTATCAGATCACTGCAGAAAGCTTACATAACCACATGGGTGATAAAGCGCTTTCGCTAGCAACCAGTATTGCTTCACGAGATGACGTGCTAAACGCATTACAAACGAAGCAAGGGCTTAATGAGTTAAATAAGCAAATAGAGCATATTCGTGAACTAACCGCAGCTAGTTTTATTGTTATCGGTGATAGGAATACCCGTCGCATTGTTCACCCCGACTCTGACAAGCTGGGTAAACCTATGGTGGGTGGGGATAGTAAAGCGGCGCTACGTGGTGAGCGTTATGTGTCGATTGCAAAGGGGAGTTTGGGCGAGTCTATCCGTGGCAAAGTCCCTGTACTCTCAGAACAAGGCGAAGTCATCGGCTTGGTATCGGTTGGCTTTTTAGTACAATCAATTGAACCGCTCATTCGTGCTCGTAGTGCTGAAATCATGCTTTGGGGCTTGTTGTTAGTCGGTTTAAGTATTTTGGCTGCGGTGTATATCGGGCAACGGGTTCGTAATGCTATTTTTGGTTTACAACCTGACGAAATTGCAAGGCTGTTCTCAGAGCAAGATGCTATTTTGAATACTGTTCGTAGCGGCATTATCGCCCTCGATCCAGAAGGTAACGTGCGTAACTTAAACCAACGTGCTTGCGAAATCCTTGGTAAACCGATCAGCTGCATTCATCAGCCACTTAAGCTTGAAGATTTACTTCCTGAACATACTGAGTTTTTGATGCATAACCAACAGCGTCCGATTGTAGGTTTTGAATTATTTGCTGCAGATAAACGCATTGTGTTGTCGCGATATGCACTGCAAGTGCAAGATCAGGCTGATGGGATTTTATTGAGTATGCGCCCAGCGGATGAGCTTGAGTATTTATCGCAGCAATTAACTAAAGTGCAAGCTTTTGCTGAGCTATTACGAGTACAAACTCATGATTACTCAAACAAGCTAAACTTGATTGGTGCATTAATTCAAATGGGACAAACTGAGCAGGCTATTGAGTTAATTGGACAAGAAAGCAAGGGCTCGCAAGCACAGATCCATCATTTACTCGAAAGGATCCAAGATCCGGTACTTGCTGGGTTACTTGTTGGTAAATACCATAAAGCCCGTGAATTAAACGTAATACTTGAGCTTAATCCAGATAGCTTATTGGGATCAATCACCCGTAAAGATATGCTGGAA
The DNA here is from genome assembly GCF_011806445.1 of Pseudoalteromonas sp. HF66. Classification (NCBI taxonomy): domain Bacteria; kingdom Pseudomonadati; phylum Pseudomonadota; class Gammaproteobacteria; order Alteromonadales; family Pseudoalteromonadaceae; genus Pseudoalteromonas; species Pseudoalteromonas sp. HF66. Next base: position 64,607 of record NZ_JAATOU010000007.1, on the reverse strand, counting down.
CGGGTTGTCTCGATACTTGGCAATTTGATTGATAACGCAATTGAAGCCGCTATTCGAGCTAGCGATACACGTACCCCTAAGGTTCGTGTTACGGTTGATGAAACCAGTAAAACATTATTGTTTGATGTTGAAGACAGTGGTTTTGGTTTAGGCGATGACAAGGATGTGATATTTACACCACAATACAGTTCTAAGTCAGGGGCTGAGCATGGTATCGGCCTTTATTTAGTTAAAACCAACTTAGATTCGTGTCGTGGTAGTTTAGAAATAGGTGAGTCTGATCTGATGGGGGCACGCTTAAGTGTCTACATTCCAAAATAATAAAAAATGATCAGCCTATAAATAAAAGGTAAAGAACATGACTTACTCAGTTGTCATTGTTGAAGACGAAGTTGAAGTAGCCCAATTATTGGCGCAATACTTATTACTTCCTCATGGCGTTGCTGGCCAACAAGGGGCGCGGCAAACACTGCGTCAGGGGCAATATCAGGTTGTGGGTATTGCAGGCAATCTTGCCACTGCAAAAGCGCTATTATCGGCTATTAATGCCGATTTAATTTTGCTTGATATTCATTTACCCGATGGTAATGGCCTTGATTTACTTAATGAATTACGCCGCGAAGAAATGAAAAGCGAAGTAATGCTGTTAACCGCAGCAAAAGAAGTAGAAACACTGGAAAAAGCCATGCAGCTTGGTGCCTGTGACTTCTTAGTCAAACCATTAATGCTAAATCGCTTAGATCAAGCGCTAGCGCGATTTGAAGCAAGGCAGCAATGTTTGTCAGATGCCGATGAAGTAACCCAATCTATGGTCGATACTTTATTTGGATCGCAAGAACAGTTAAAAACGCCAGTAAGGCTACCAAAAGGGGTGGATCAGCTTACTTTGCAAAAGATCTTAAAAGCTTTTAAAGCGAATATTGGCACGGCTTTTACTGCTCAGCAAATGGGGGATTTAGTGGGCGTAAGCCGCTCAACAGCCCGTCGTTACCTCGAATACTTGCTTGAAGCTGAGCAAGTCAGTGCTGATCAGAGCTACGGAAGTATCGGGCGACCTGAGCGCTGTTATAAAATGACAAGCAGCTAATCGCATCATTTAATTGCCAAATCAGCTCTAAATTAGCGATTTTAGTAGCATAAACTCACTGTTCGGCACGTTAAAAAGTGCCGCTTATCCTGAGCATAGAAAAATTTTATAAAATTGATTGCATTTTAAGCGACTTCGATGGTGATGTTCGCTTTAAGTAATGCTATACTCCCGCCGAATAATTTTTCGACTTTATTAAGAGTAAAATAATGGCAGATTTATCGAAGTACAGAAATATTGGTATTTTCGCCCACGTTGACGCGGGTAAAACTACCACCACTGAGCGTATCCTTAAGCTTACGGGTAAAATTCATAAGACTGGTGAGGTACACGACGGTGAGTCTACTACTGACTTCATGGAACAAGAAGCTGAGCGCGGTATTACAATCCAATCAGCAGCTGTAACTTGTGAGTGGAAAGGCCACCGCTTAAACGTTATCGATACTCCGGGACACGTTGACTTCACAGTAGAAGTATACCGTTCACTTAAAGTACTAGACGGTGGTATCGGTGTATTCTGTGGTTCTGGTGGTGTTGAGCCGCAGTCAGAAACTAACTGGCGTTATGCGAACGAATCAGAAGTTGCACGTGTAATCTTCGTAAACAAATTAGACCGTATGGGTGCTGATTTCTACCGCGTTGTAGGTCAAGTTGAGAAAGTACTAGGTGCTAACCCACTAGTTATGACTTTACCAATCGGTATCGAAGACCAATTTTGTGGTGTTGTAGACGTACTTGAGAAAAAAGCATACGTTTGGGACGAGACTGGTCTTCCTGAAAACTACGAAGTACAAGACGTTCCAGCTGACATGGTAGACAAAGTTGATGAATACCATGAAATGCTTGTTGAGTCTGCTGTTGAGCAAGACGAAGACCTAATGATGGCTTACATGGAAGGTGAAGAGCCTTCTCTAGAAGACATCAAACGTTGTATCCGTAAAGGTACTCGTGATCTTGCGTTCTTCCCAACATACTGTGGTTCTGCATTCAAAAACAAAGGTATGCAGTTAGTACTAGACGCGGTTGTAGATTACCTACCTTCGCCTACAGAAGTTGACCCACAACCTCTAACTGATCCTGAAACAGGTGAGCCTACTGGTGAAGTAGCAACTGTTTCTGCAGATGAGCCACTTAAAGCGTTAGCGTTCAAAATCATGGACGACCGTTTCGGTGCACTTACGTTCATCCGTATCTACGCTGGTCGCATGAAGAAAGGTGACACAATCCTTAACTCAGCAACTGGTAAAACAGAGCGTATCGGCCGTATGGTTGAGATGCAAGCTGACGAGCGTAACGAACTTACTGAAGCACAAGCGGGTGACATCATCGCTGTTGTTGGTATGAAGAACGTTCAAACTGGTCACACTCTTTGTGATCCTAAGCACGAATGTACACTTGAAGCGATGATCTTCCCTGATCCAGTAATCTCAATCGCTGTTGCTCCTAAAGACAAAGGCGGTAACGAGAAGATGGGTATCGCGATCGGTAAGATGGTTGCAGAAGATCCTTCATTCCAAGTTGAAACTGACGAAGATTCAGGCGAAACCATCCTTAAAGGTATGGGTGAGCTTCACTTAGATATCAAAGTAGATATCCTTAAGCGTACTTACGGCGTAGACCTAGTTGTTGGTCAACCTCAGGTTGCTTACCGTGAAACTATCACGAAAGAAATCGAAGATAGCTACACGCATAAGAAACAATCTGGTGGTTCTGGTCAATTCGGTAAGATCGATTACCGCATCAAGCCAGGCGAGCAAAACTCAGGCTTCACGTTCTCTTCATCAGTTGTTGGTGGTAACGTACCTAAAGAATTCTGGCCTGCAGTTGAGAAAGGCTTCGCATCAATGATGCAAGAAGGTGTTCTAGCTGGCTTCCCAGTATTAGACGTTGAAGTTGAACTTTTCGACGGTGCTTTCCACGCAGTTGACTCATCAGCAATCGCGTTCGAAATCGCTGCTAAAGGCGCTTTCCGTCAGTCTATCCCTAAAGCGGGTGCACAACTTCTTGAGCCAATCATGAAAGTTGACGTATTCACTCCGGAAGACAACGTAGGTGACGTAATCGGTGACCTTAACCGTCGTCGTGGTATGATCAAAGACCAAGAAGCTGGCGCAATGGGCGTTCGCATCAAGGGTGATGTACCACTTTCTGAAATGTTCGGTTACATCGGCCACTTACGTACAATCACGTCAGGTCGTGGTCAGTTCTCTATGGAGTTCTCACACTACGCACCATGTCCTGCAAACGTTGCTGAAACAGTAATCGCTGCAGAAAAAGAGAAAAAAGCTGCTAAGTAATTAGCCTTTTAATTCTTTGAAAAAACCCGCACTAGTTGCGGGTTTTTTATATTCTAAAAAGATATTTAATTGATATAAACAAAACTATTCAATGTAAATGGTTGATTTTTGTTCAGTCCTTCTTATACCAACCCGCAATAATACTTAATCATTTTGAGGGATTAAACCTGTCGCTAACTGCGTTAAAAATTTCTCATTTAGAACAACTAAATAACGAAATTTTTGCCTTGTTATCAACGAGGTTTAATTGCCTCAAAATAGACTACTTAATTAAGCGGATTGGTATTAATTGTCGCAATCCAATAATCTCATTCTTTAGTATCTATATATCTCTAACATTAAGCTTAAAGTCTTGGTGTTGGTTTTTTAAGTGTTATTTTCATACAAAATTAATATTTCATAAAAGACTGTGTTTTTAGCAGGTTGCAATCCAAATATTGAAATGCACTTATAAAGTATTTTTATTCACTTGTGTACCTATTTTCAGCAATGTAGAATCGTGATAACAACCATTTTTAGTTATTTAGTATTAATTTTCTAAAGCTATCAAATTAAGATTTATATTTATGAAAATGATCAAGTTAAGTCCAAACTGGATTTTACAAGGAATCAAGATCGCGTTGGCTATGCTTATTGCATTAGTTGCCAACTCCTTTGGAACATCATTATTAATTATTATTTTGCCTGTATTACTTATATTTCTTGTGCTGAGCTATTTAGGGATGCGCTCTTTATATTGTTATAAGGCAGGGATATGTTACTCATTAGGCTTAGGAAAGCGTTATATAAATGCTGAGGACATTAAGGAAATTGAGTTTAAATCGGTGGCATTTTTGACTGTTTTTAGGGTTTTCCTTAAAAATGGCAAAGTATTAAGGTTTATTAATTGGCAAATTGATGAGCAGCAACAGGGCTCGATAACAGCACTTTACCAACCTGACAATAAAGAAGAACAAATCGCTTAACGATACAAATAAAATGGCCGCGAAAGCGGCCATTTATTCATATTGTGTCGTTTATTTCTTTAGACGACGACGCAGTGCAAATGGTAAAGCTAGTAAGCTTAACCAAGCAAGTGAACCAGAATCATCATCTTTAGACTCTTTCTCTGCTTCATCTTCTTCAGTTACATCATCTGCTTCATCGTTAGTAATGTTGATGTATAGCAGTTGCGCTTCTGATAAGTTGCCTGCGCTATCCTGTGCACGGATCATCAGCGTAAGCTTGTCTTCTTCTTCGAAATCTAGCTCTTTAGCAACTGTGATTTCACCTGCGGCACTGATTGCAATCGCATCTGCATGCTCACCAACAATACTAAAACTTACTACAGGTGTGTAATCAGCATCGCCATCAGAGAAAACTAATTGGCCTATAACTGCGCCAATTTCACTGTTTTCTACGATTTCGAATGTTTGATCTGCTTCGATTATAGGTGCTTGTTGCTCAGGAATAGGCTCTGCAGATTGAATATCAATAATCACAGGATCGTGATCAGATGCACGATATGCATTATCTGCATAAAGGCCTGCTTGTTGTGTTGCTGACTTATACTCAAGGTTGTAGTCTAGGCTGATTGGCTCATCGGCATTGATATGCCAATCAGTCGCAGCAACAACTTTATCAAGCATAGATTCAGTTACTAGCGCGTGGTCAAGACTACCAATACGGCCAGAGAAGCTATAAGAGTAACCTAATGTATCACCGTCTAGTTCAGCAACCGCACTCTTAAGACCTTTGTCTGCAAATGCACGAATAGGATCTTCCATCGCGTAAGAGTTCATGTCACCCACTAGGATGATATCTTCATCTTCAACTTCAGTTGGGTAAGTTGCTAACCAATCTGCATAAGCATTAGCACCCGCAACACGGATTTCATTCCAACAGGCTTGACCATCGCCTAAGTCAGCATTATTACCCTCAGCGCTGCCACAGCCACCTTTAGATTTTAAGTGGGCAACTGCAACTGTGAAGATTTCTTCGCTTTCAAGAGATTGGAAGCTTTGGGCAATAGGCGGACGATTGCTGTAATCAAAAGGTTCAGCAGTTGTATGAGCTGCCTTACCGACTTCTGATACTTTATTTGAGCGATAAATTAAAGCTGTTGTGATTTGATCAGTACCAATTTTTTCAACATCAAAATCAACAAATGCGTAAGTGTTTTCTGCATCTTCGTCATTAAGTGCTGAAACTAGGCTTGCAATAGCACTGTTTTCACCGAAACCATCGTTTTCGATTTCCATTAAGCCAATGACATCAGCATTGATAGCTGTAATTGCACTGACAATTTTTGCTTGCTGACGAATAAACTCTTCTTCGCTGTCTGCACCACGGCTAGTTGGGAAACCTGCGCCTTGGCCATCACCATTGAAATAGTTTAATACGTTGAAGCTCGCTACACGAAGATCTGCATCTTCGTTAAGCTCTGGCGCATCGGTACGTGGGTTTGTTGCTGTAAACTCAGGTTGCACTGTAGGGTGAATGCGGTAACGGTTGAAACTGTAACCCATCACACCTGTAACAGTGTTTACTGTGTCACCCAAACGTAATGTGTTATAGGCATCAAGACCTGTGCCTGGGTAGGCGATTGGATCAAGGTTTTGTTTTGTTGAACCATCGTCGAGTAAGATTTGTTTTTTCAGGTTTTCAGCTTCAACAGCATTTGCTGCATCACCCGGTAGTGCAATTTGAGTACCTTGGTATAAACGCTCAGTACCTAAGTCAACCTCACCATAACGGCCAAGACCGTAGTTGTTATTGACAACTAAAGGTTGATCTATGGTTACTAACATACCTTCATAGGCTTCAAGGTCTGCAACTTCAGCAACTGGTAAAGTAACAACGGTTGGATCTGTAGATAGGCCTGTAGCACAGATTTCAACTTGGCTTACATCACCTAGCTGTGTCGCGCTGTAGTATTCAGCTACGCTACCTTTAACACGTACATGATCACCAACGTCAACATTAGTATCTGCGAAATAAACAAATACACCTTCAGAAGTAAGTGGGTTTGTATCAGCATCAGCAGCAAGTGAGCTAATAAAGAAGCCTTTGAGCTGATCATCACCTTGGAAGTCTGCGGTCACTACACCTTCAACTTCAACTTCAGTGTCAATAAGTGGGCTGTCGCCGCCTTCACCTTGAATTGCGTTGATTAATGTTTTTGTTGCTCCACACTCAAGCGGAGTAACTGGCTCTGGCTCAGGAGTTGGTTCTGTGCTTTCACCGTATTGACCAATATTGCTAAAATCATTTTGGTCGAATTGTTCCCACTCTTCGCTAGGGTTAAATGCTGATGTTGCATCAGTACGACCTGAAGTCACAGTCGTTTTGCGACGTAGTGTTTTATTGGCTGTTGTTACACCACCTTCATCCCATGCTGAACCAGGATCAACACCTAGTTGACCAAAGCTATCAACTATTTCACCGTCTTTAGTTAGGACTAGCGCGTCATCACCGTTGAAGTAAGTAATTGTTGATTCTATATCGGCTTTTGTCTTCAATTCATCAACAGAACCAGCGTTAACAATAACGTAGGTCGCATTTGCTGCAAGTGTACCTGTTAAAGCTAAGCTGTTGTTTGGATCTGCTAGGTCTCCATTACCATTTGAGTATAAAGAGATAGTGTAACCATCAAGCGATAGTTCAGCGCCAGAGTTGTTGTAAAGTTCTACCGCTTTATTGTTGGAGCTTCCTTCAACGTATTCAGAGATGATTAGGTTGGCAGAAGCAGGCGCGCTCAGGCTTGCAATAACAAGCGCGAGCGGCGTTAATTTTGTATTTATCATTATTTTTCCCGTGTATGTATTTTTAAAGTCCCAATATGGGACACAGTACTTTAAGAAAAATCTATGACAAATTAAATGCAAAATGTTAATAAAATAGGAATAATTTCCAATTTTTAGAACATTTACTTTAGATTAGTTATTTTTTAACCAAACTGCTGCTTGTTTTGCAAAATAAGTTAGGATGCCATCTGCGCCAGCACGCTTAAATGCTAATAATGACTCCATGATTATTGCTTCTTCTGCAAGCCAACCGTTATCAATGGCTGCTTTATGCATGGCATATTCACCACTGACTTGGTAAGCAAATGTTGGTACACCAAATTCATCTTTTACGCGACGTACAACATCTAAATATGGCATGCCAGGTTTCACCATAACCATGTCTGCACCTTCTTGAAGGTCAAGGGCTACTTCACGAATAGCTTCATCAGAGTTGGCAGGGTCCATTTGATAGGTCTTTTTATCGGCGCCTTTCAAGTTACCTGCAGAGCCCACTGCATCACGGAACGGACCGTAGTAGCTTGAAGCGTATTTTGCAGAGTAAGCCATAATACGAGTGTGGATATGGCCTTCGGCTTCGAGTGCTTCACGAATTGCACCAATGCGTCCATCCATCATGTCTGAAGGTGCGACTATATCGGCACCTGCTTCGGCATGTGATAGCGCTTGCTTAACTAAGATTTCAGTTGTTACATCATTAATCACGTAACCATCTTCATCAATTATGCCATCTTGGCCATGTACTGTGAACGGGTCAAGTGCAACATCAGTGATCACACCAAGCTCAGGAAACGCTTCTTTTAATGCGCGAACTGTACGCTGTGCTAATGCATCAGGGTTGTAGGCTTCTTCAGCTAGTAAAGATTTTTTATCGCTAGGTGTTACGGGGAAAAGAGCAACGGCAGGTACACCTAATTCAACGAGTTCTTTTGCTTCTTCAAGTAGTAAATCAATAGAAAGGCGCTCTACGCCTGGCATAGACTCAATAGCTTCGCGGCGGTTTTTACCTTCTAAAACAAATACAGGAAAAATAAGGTCATTAACGGTCAGTTGGTTTTCAGCCATTAGGCGACGAGAGAAGCCATCACGACGCATGCGGCGCATACGTGTATAAGGGAAAAGGTCGAGTCCTGATTGGGCCATGCTTGTATACTCCTAGTTTGGTAGAGGATAACTCACTACGCGATTTCGACCTGATTGCTTAGCATGATATAAGGCTTTGTCGGCATAGTCAGTGAATAAACTTGGGTTATTAATGTCTTCAGCAATTGCGCTGTAAACACCTGCACTCAAAGTAAATTTAATCGTTGTTCCGGCAACTATTATATCAGTCTTTTCTGCGGCTTTGCGTATTTGTTCGGCAATTTCTAATGCACCTGTCAGTGGCGTATTAGGCAACAGCACGACAAATTCTTCGCCGCCGTAGCGGGCCACTTCATCGAGCGGTCGCTTAAGGTGCTGCTTGATGACATCGGCGGCAGCTTGAATTGTTTGATCACCTGTTAAATGGCCGTAAGTGTCATTGACGGCTTTGAAGTGATCAATATCTATCATAATTATAGCCAGTGGCGTTTGTTCACGACGAGAACGGCGAATATCCATCAGCAGTTTTTTATCAAAATAGCGGCGGTTCTTGGTTTTGGTCAGCGCATCTTCCATATTGAGCTGTTCAAGCTCCCGGTTTTTTTCTTCTAGCTCGCGAAGGGTGACTTGTAACTCGAAAGTACGCTCCTCAATATTAGCCTCAAGATTTTGCCGAGCTTGCTCTTGAAGTTTTAGGCGTTCTTGCATCAGATTATCTTGTGCTTTACTTTCAGCCAGAGCTGTCTGCTGTAATGCTACTTCTGCATCACGTTGCATTATAAACAGTTTTGTAACAGCATAGCTTAGGCTTAAACTACAAATTAAAAAGAAAATAAAGATGAGTGACTGCTCATTTATATACAAGTTGTATGGATTAAAAACGGCAAATGCGCTGTGAATAATTGCTGAGCAGAACGCTAACATAGCAATAATAAATGCAATGGATGGCTGTTTATATTCGTGGTTAAACTGTTTTATAGCGATAGCAATAAAGGCAGCTAATAAAATAGGCAAGCTTAATAAGCAGAGCGAAATCGCGACATAAACAGGTAAAAACCACAATATGAAAGTAATGAAAATGACACCCCATGCGAGCCAATTTTGAATAAGGCTCAAGCGACTTTTCTCTGCACCAAAAATATGACGCTGTAAAGGTACGAATAATGCGCAGCATATAAAAAACAAGCTTGGAATCGTTAATTGTTGAAATGATGTGCCACTTGGTTGAAGGTAGCGATACCCAAAGCCATATAAGTAGGTAAGTGATAGCCATAATAACATCAGTAGAAAGCCTGTATAAGCAAAATAACTGCGTCTTGAAAAACCATAAAGTACCAAATTAGTAATCGCTAAAGATAAAATGAACCCTACTAGTAATCCGTAGAGTAAATTAAACTTACTTTTATGTTTTAGGTATTCTGAGGGCTTCCAAAGGCTTAAGGGTACTCTAAGGCCACCGTTATTTTTAACTCTCAAATAAACGATAGAATGGCTTGCTTTGGGAATTGTTAGAGATACAAGCAGTGATTCATTTTTTATTTGTCGATTTTCTAAGGGAAGAGCATCTCCAATTTTTGTGCTAAATAAAACATGGCTAGCTTGGAGGTGGAATACATCCACTTCATCAAGTAAAGGGTTATCAATTGACAAGATCAGTGGTAAGTCATGTAGTGATGTATTCTGAATCGACATTTTTAACCACAAAGGACTTAAGTTCATGCCTAAGTTAAGAGTGTTGCCATGGTTTTTTTGCCAAGGTACAGCATCACTCGTAAATGCTTGCTGTTTTGTAATAGGATCAAGCGTGTACTCAACATCAAGAGAATGCAGAGATTTAAAGTGTGGGCTAACAGTAATCGGGTTAGCCAGCAAGCAGGGAGTAAAAACAACAACGAAGAGTACGCCACACAGTGACCATAGGCGCTTCATCTTAACCCTTAGTGGTAAATAATTGCCAAAAGTTTAGTGTAGTGTGTTTTGCAACATCAGTAAATTCGCATCCTTTCAAATCAGCAATTTGCTGGCATATATAAGGAAGGTTCTGAGGCTCATTGCGGCGAGATTTCGGTCTTGGTCTGATATTTCTCGGCATCAAAAAGGGGGCATCGGTCTCAATTAACAAACGATTCAAAGGAATTGACGGTACCAAGGCCTGTAGTTGCTCACCTCTGCGCTCATCGCATACCCAGCCCGTGACACCAATATAAAGCCCCATAGCTAGGTAGTTTTGTAATGCATCTTGGTCACCAGTAAAGCAGTGCAATACACCTCGCACCTTATAGTCACTCAAAATTGCGAGCATATCTTCGCAGGCATCTCGTTCATGCAAGTACACTGGCATATCAAGCTGTTCAGCAAGCTTCAGTTGGCGTCTAAACACGCTACGCTGCACATCTCGAGGAGAAAAGTCACGATTGTAATCTAAACCACACTCACCAATGGCAACCACTTCCATGTTTTGGCTAAGAGTCATTAAGTGTTCTTCAAGGTGTTTATCTGCTGTTTTTGCATCGTGAGGATGAACTCCTGCTGTGCAATACTGATTGAACTGTTTAGCGAGTTTCAAAGAAGTTTGGCTGCTCTGAAGATCGCAGCCAATAAGCAGCATCTGTGTTACATCTGCCTCAGCGGCACGTTGTAACACAGCGTCATGAATATCATCAAATTGATGATTGCTTAAGTTGACACCAGCATCAACTAGCGAAGTGCTCATTAGTTAGTACGTTTTACACGAATCGAACGGTTTTGACCTTTAACTTTTAGGAGGAAAGAATTGAAAATACCTCGTTCAATTATGACAACATCTTGTGCTTTTAAACGTAAGCTATCAGAGCCAACTTGACGCCATTGCTGACCATTATCAAGCTCGATGATCAGTTCACCATAAGGTGCTTTTTTTACGCTTTTTACTAAGGAACTTATTTGGTCATCGTTAACTTTTGCAACTTCTTTATGCTCTAAACCAAAGTCTTCATTTTTTGTTTTTACAATTTGTTCGCTTGTTGCAGCTGCAACAGGCGCCGCGACAACAGCTGCTGTAGAGCTTGCTGCAGGTTGTTTAATTTGTTGTTTTGTTGCTGGTTTAGACAGCGATTTACCAGCCATTACGTTGTCGTAACAAAGTAAGCGATTAAAATCATTTTCAACAAAAGTACACGCTTGTAGTGCTTGTAAGTTAACTTCGTTTGCTTGAGTAGTACCAGCAATTGTTAAAAGAGCAACGAAGGGAATGAGTTGTTTTTTCATTTTATTCCTCGGATTCCTGTTGAGGCTTGGCGGTATAAAATGCAGCCAAAATTAAACCTAATTCAAATAATAACAGCATGGGTAATGCTAGTAATGTCTGTGACAGTACATCAGGAGGTGTTAAAAACATGGCAACCACAAATACACCTACCACAATATAAGGTCGTTTTTCTTTTAAACTTTTTGTTGTTGTAGCACCACTCCAGCATAACAGCATGATGGCGACGGGTATTTCAAACGCAATACCAAAAGCAAAAAACAGTTTTAAAGCAAAACTTAAATAGCTACTAATATCAGGCGCTAATGTCATCATATCAGGGCCAGCGTTAGTAAAAAACCCTAAAATGATTGGCAGCACTACAAAGTAGCAAAATGCGATACCACTATAAAATAGCAAAATACTCGAGGCCAAAATCGGCATTAGCATACGCTTTTCATGTTGATACAAGCCGGGTGCTATAAAGCTCCAAACTTGGTGCAGTATCATTGGAATAGCAGCAAATAAAGCCACAAATAGAGTGAGTTTAAACGGTGCAAAAAAGGGTGCGGTTACATCCGTTGCGATCATGGTGGCAGTGCTTGGCAAATTTGCAATAAGAGGTGCTGCAACAAAGCTATAAATATCGTTGGCAAAATAAACCAAGCCGATAAATATTAGCAAAATGCTTAACAAAGCTTTCATGAGTCGATTTCGCAACTCAATTAAGTGGCCAACAAAGCCTGTGTGAGCTTGCTCGGTCATAATTTACTATTCATCATCGTTGTTATTGACCACAAAAGCAGAGATTAAATTCACTTTTTTTCATCATTATTGTTAATTTCTGCTTTTTCAGGCGTGTCTTTCTTGTAACTGTGGGTGACTGACTGGGCAGCCTTTTGTAGTTCGTTTACAGAGTCTTGCAGATCTGGAGAGAGTTCTTGCAAATTTTGTTGCTCTGCTTTTTTTAAGTTTTCGTGAAGCTCATGGATACGGAGTTCTTCGTTCACTTCAGCTTTCACTGAGTTGGCGACTGATTTTAATGTTTTTACCCAGCGGCTCACAGTGCGAATTGCCACAGGCAAGCGCTCTGGACCTAATACAATCAGACCTACGATCAGTACGACAACAAGTTCCCACATCCCCATGTTGATTAAGCCTTATGGTCGTCTTTGCTTTTCTCTACGGTTTCTTTGCTTTGCGTGTTAGAAGATTTTTCTATCTGCTCGCTTTTTGCGTTAGTTTGGTCTTCATCAGACACTGCTTTTTTAAAGCCTTTTACAGCACTGCCTAAATCACCGCCAATGCCACGAAGTTTCTTTGTGCCAAATAACAAAACGATGATTGCTAAAATAATGATTAATTGCCAAATACTGATACCACCAAAACCCATGGGTTACTCCGTTTTTATCAAATTTTTAGAATAGACTTGTCTCGATTATACTCACCAAAACATAAATAGCACTTAGTTTATGTGCTTCGCCATGCAGCAATAAAGCCCGCTACAGCAAAGCCAGCGGTAATTGCGCTCGCAACTAAATCATGCTGTAAATAACATAAGCCTGAAACAATCAAGCAGCTACCAGCAAAGATGCTAAGTAACAAAGGTTTAGCAGATTGCGGCGCAGGCAATTGTACAGGTTGTTGTTGACGTTTTAAGTTTTGATAAATTAAATCAGGTAATTCAGGCATTTTTTCTGCCCAAAATGGCAAGTTCGCATACATTTTTTTCATTACTGCAAGCGGACCAACTTGTTCTTTGACCCAATCTTCTAGGAAAGGTTTAGCAGTTTTCCATAGATCAAGCTGCGGATACAGTTGTCTGCCAAGGCCTTCAACATACAACAGCGTCTTTTGCAGTAACACTAATTGCGGTTGAACTTGCATATTAAAGCGACGAGCCGTATTAAACAGGTTGACTAACACATGGCCAAAAGAGATTTCAGCTAATGGTTTATTAAAAATTGGCTCACACACAGTACGAATAGCAAACTCAAACTCTTCGATGCTGGTATCGGCTGGTACCCAGCCAGAATCAACGTGTAGTTGCGCTACTTGGCGATAATCACGATTGAAAAAGGCAATAAAGTTTTCTGCTAAATAGCGTTTATCTTCGCGATTAAGGGTGCCTACAATGCCACAGTCAATACCTATATATTTTGGGTTATGTGGGTTTTCACGAGAAACAAAAATATTACCCGGGTGCATATCTGCATGGAAGAAACTGTCACGGAATACTTGCGTGAAAAAGACTTCTACTCCGCGTTCGGCTAGTAGCTGCATATTGGTATTTTGCGCAAGCAATGCTTCAGTATCTGATACAGGAATTCCGTAAATACGCTCCATTACCAATACATTACTACGACTGTAATCACTGTATACAAAAGGGATGTAAAGTGAATTTGAGTCTTCAAAGTTACGACGTAGCTGTATTGCATTCGCCCCTTCTCGCATTAAGTCGAGTTCATCCAACAAGGTTTTTTTGTACTCGTTTACGACTTCAATAGGACGTAAACGTTTAGCCTCTTTTAATAACTTTGCAACTAATCGAGCGACTTTTTGCATCAGCATTAAGTCAGCATCAATTTGCTCTTTTATATTGGGGCGTATGACTTTAATTACCACATCTTGAGCTGCGCCATGCTCATCAATTAAGGTAGCAGTATGGACTTGTGCGATCGAGGCTGATGCTAAAGGTGTTTGCGAAAAGTCACTGAACAATTCACTAATATCATTAATACCCAGCGCTTTTTCGATAAGCTGCTGGGCAAGTTCACCTTCAAAAGGTTCAACCTGATCTTGTAGTAGTGCAAGCTCTAATGCGACATCATGAGGGAGTAAGTCACGGCGTGTTGAAAGCATTTGGCCAAACTTGATCCATACCGGGCCAAGTTCTTGTAGAGCAAGTCGCAAGCGCATACCTGCAGGTTTATCTTTATGTTGGTTGCGTAACCAAAATAAGCTTCCGCGTCCGAGCTTTGCAAACCAAGGCACTCTTTTACGCGGAATTAATTCGTCTAAGCCGTAGCTCAGAAGGGTTTTTGTGATGTAATAAAGACGAGCAGACGACACACAAGTTCCTTAGCGCATTAGCGTGACTGTAACAGCGCGTTAATTCGCATCTCTAATTGAGATACTTGGCTTTTTAATTGGCGATTTTGCTGTTTAAACTCAGCAAGCTCAAGAGGGTGTATGGTCACTGCTAACTCATCTTGGCAAAGTGTTGTTAAGGTATTTTCTAACTTACTCTTTGTTTGTGAACCACGACGTTTTAAGGTTTGTAAAGAGAGCCACAACTGTTGTGCTGGGGCATCGCCAATGTATCGAGAAAAGTGCTCTGGCCAGTCAATATCAAGCTCTGCAAAAGCATTGCTAAAGCCTTGTGCAAGATTTAAATCGCCTTGCAAGTCGAGCTTATCTTGGCGAATGAGTTGCGTTAGCATTGACGGATCTTTAAGCGCCAACAAGGTATTGATATCAGCGCTGATCATGCAGTCAAAATTGCGCTCTTGCGTACTGTATAAATGAATTTGCTCGTCGCTGTATACGCACAAAATTGACTGTTGCCAATCACGTATCTCAACCAACAGCTGTTTATCAGCAATTGCTGCAAGTTTGCCTTTTAACTGAGGGTCTAACTGCAGCAGTTGATTAATGATTCGTTCGACGAGTGATAACAGAGCGTTTGCTAACATCGCGTTACCTACTTAATTAATAGAGTTTTTAGTATTTAAAACCACGATGGAGGGCAACAATACCGCCAGTAAGATTTTGATAATTAGTTTGTTCAAAACCTGCATCTTCCATCATGCTTTTTAACGTTTCTTGATCTGGATGCATTCGGATAGATTCCGCAAGGTATTGATAAGACTCGCCATCATTCGCTACTAGCTCACCCATTTTAGGTAAGATATTAAATGAATAGAAGTCATAGGCTTTGCTCAGTATTTCTTGTTCCGGTTTAGAGAATTCAAGTACTAATAAGCGACCGCCAGGCTTCAGAATACGATACATTGAGCGTAGTGCTTTATCTTTATCGGTAACGTTACGAAGACCAAATGCGATAGTGATCAAGTCAAAGCTGTTATCAGGAAATGGCAATGCTTCTGCATTCATTTGTACATATTCAATATTGCCAACACGACCAAGGTTACGAAGTTTCTCGCGGCCAACTTTCAGCATTGAAGAGTTAATATCGCCTAAGATAACCTGACCCGTTTCACCAACTAATTGACTAAATTTAGCGGTTAAATCACCAGTACCGCCCGCAAGGTCTAATACATAGTGACCTTTACGAACACCTGAACTTGCAATAGTTTGGCGTTTCCATAAACGATGAATACCGAACGACATAAGATCATTCATTACGTCATACTTTGCAGCGACTGAGTGGAATACATCTGCAACCATTGATGCTTTGTCGTTTTCAGCAACGGTTTTATAGCCAAAATGCGTGGTCTTTTCTTGATTCTCGTTCATGATTAATCTCTATCGTGGCAATAAAGACTAGTGTACTTGATTGTGGCTGTGGGGTGCAATTTGATTATAACTAAATCATCAGATTAGCGTGGCTTTTCATGACTTAGCGCAGTGTTAAACTTTATTGACCGGCAATAAAACTACTTTGTCCAAGCGACTTGGCTTTAGCAGCTGCTAAAGAAGCTTTACGGGCTAAACTATTAAAGTCACCATCGCCTTCATGTTTCGCGATACCAAGGGCTAGGGTGATAGCAGGTAATTTGGTGCCATTTTTTGAGCTTACAAAGCGTAGTTTTTCGACGCCATTTCGTACTTTTTCAGCTATTAAGTTGGCAGTTTCAGGCTCTATGTCAGCAAGTAAGATGGTAAATTCATCTTTACTTGTACGCCCTGGCAAACCACTTTCTTGTACGTATTTTTGCACTTGCTTTGCGACTTTATTTAAAATGACCTCACCAATGACATCACCATAGTTTTCAATAAAATGGTTCAGGTTCTCAATGTGGATAGAGATAGCACAAACCGCTTTATTTTGGCCGACCCAGAGTTGGGTTTGTTGATTTAAGTAATGGCGCTTGTATAAGCCAGTTTGTTGGTCGGTAATGTGTTGCTTGCGTAATTGAGTGAGCTGTTTTTGGGTTTTTTCTTGTATTGATTTGGCTTTTGCTATTTCTTGCTTAAATTGGCGATGCTGGTTGAGCAGTACTTCAGATTGCTTACTGAGCATTTTTAATGCGTGACGCGTTTGTTCAATATTGTTTTCATCGATTGAATGCACACAGTCACTAACTTGATCAGCAAAGCGCACAATATTTTGCTCGTTATTGCTAGCATTACGCGAAAGGGTGTTAATGACTGAGTCAACGTTGCGAACAATGGCGGTTTTCATTTTATGGCCTTGTTCTATAAAATCGAAATACAGCTGTTCTACATAGACACAATCAATGGCTTTTCTTTGTGCAATGGCGCGGTCAATTGTGGCATTAAGCTTGGGGTTAGATTGGCTGACGTAGGTGTAAACAACTTGGTAGTTAAGTGGTGACGGCGGTAATGCATGGTGTTCTAAAAAGATACATACCTTTGTCATTTTTTCTTGAGCAATAGCCATGGGATCATGGAACATCATTTTTCAATACCACTAAATACGCATATCAACCAATTAATCATCTCTTCCGTAAAGTGTATTTGCTTCCAAGCATAAATACTGAGTCTACAGTAATCTGTAATCAGCCTATTTAAAAGCAAAATCGCTAATTTTGGAACTTAAATTTGTTCTGTTTGTGTCTATTAGCTGATTTTCTCAACAACTTTAACAAGTGTAATTAAAAATTGCTTAAAGCTTGCACATTGATGCTTCCCCAGTGATGCTAATTTGAGCGCATTTAAACTGAGCTTGGTCGCATTTGCTTGGGTTTTAGTCAGTGCTGCGCTACTTTAGCAATACTGATTAAAACTAAAAAGAATGCTATGAAACAAACACTGTCGCGAACTTTAAACCGTTCTGTTATTGCGGTTGCTTTAGCTTGTACTTTAAGCGCTTGCCAGGTAACAAATATTGATGCTGATCAGCAATTTACTCAAGTAGCCGAAAATATTGTTAATTACCGTCAAAGTATCAGTCCATATGGTAAAGAAAATGGCGTAGATGGTTATTTATTAGAAAACCTATCAGCAGAGTTTCTAGAGCAAAAATATAAGAAAAATACAGCGTTACTCGCCGATTTAGATGCTATAGACCGTGATAAATTATCTGAAGAAAACCGCATCAACCTAACTATTTTACGTGGTCAAGTGCAAAATAGTGTCGATGAATATGTGTTTAACACGCATTATATGCCACTAACGTCTGAGTATGGGTTTCATTCTAGCTTATCATTTATGATTTCAAGCTCTGACTACACAAAAGAACAAGATTACCAACTATATCTTGCTAAATTACAGCAAATTCCTCGCTATTTTTCGCAAAATATTGGTTGGATGCGCAAGGGTCTTGAGGTGGGGCTGACTCAACCTAAGGCTGTTTTAGAAGGGTATCAAGACTCAATTACTGCGTATATTGTTGATGATGCAACAGAGTCAGAATTCTACAAACCATTTTTAAAAAATACCGCAGGTATTAGTGACAGCGAATTTGCAGCATTGCAAAAGCAAGCGCAAACTATCATTAAAGAGCAGGTTATTCCGGCTTATCAAGGTTACTTAACTTTCTTTAATAATGAATATCAGCCAGGTGCACGAACAGACATTGGTATTTCTAGTACGCCAAACGGTAAAGCGTTTTACGAAAACCGTGCTAAATACTATACCACCACAGATATGACGCCAAAAGAAATCCACGAGCTGGGTTTACAAGAAGTGGCACGCATTCGTGCCGAAATGGAAAAAATTATTAAGAAAGTAGGTTTTGAAGGCTCATTTGCTGATTTTGTCCACTTTTTACGTACTGATCCGCAATTTTACGCAAAAACACCAAAAGAACTGCTAAAAGAAGCCTCTTACATCGCTAAGAAAATGGATGCTCAATTACCTAAGTTATTCCACACCTTACCAAGAATGCCTTATGGTGTTGCGCCAGTGCCAGCGAGTATTGCGCCTAAATATACAACTGGCCGTTACTCAGGTTCTCGTCGCGATGACCAAGCGGGTTATTATTGGGTTAATACCTATGCGTTAGACAAGCGTCCATTGTATGTTCTTGAAGCATTAACTTTGCACGAAGCTGTTCCGGGGCACCACTTGCAAATCTCACTTAATGCGGAACTTGAGTCACTGCCAAGTTATCGCCGTAATGCTTATTTATCGGCATTTGGTGAGGGTTGGGGCTTATATTCAGAGTTTTTAGGTATCGAAGCGGGTTTTTATCAAGACCCATACAGTGACTTTGGTCGTTTGACCTATGAAATGTGGCGTGCAGCTCGTTTAGTGGTTGATACAGGTATGCATATGTATGGCTGGAGCCGCGAGCGTGCGATGAAGTTTATGAGCGAAAATACCGCGCTTTCATTGCATAATGTGAAGACCGAAACCGACCGTTATATTTCATGGCCTGCACAAGCTTTGTCATACAAAATTGGTGAGTTAACAATTAAACGTTTACGCCACGAAGCTGAGCAAGCGCTTGGTCAAGATTTTGATATTCGCGAATTTCATCATCAAATATTACGTCATGGCTCAGTGCCAATGTCAGTACTTGAAGAGCAAATTCAACTTTATATTAAAGCTGAGTTAGCCAAACGAGCAGCATAGCGGCATAAAAGAAACGAAAAGGCGTGATTTAAATCACGCCTTTTTTGTTTATTGCACCTAATATAAACAACTTATATGATTTGATAGATGTCATTTCACAAAGGGGCCTTGGATGAGTGATTTTATAATTTTTAGTATCGATGTATTTGCCAGTTTATTTATTTTTGCATTAGGCATCGTTTTGCTAGTGATTGTGTGTTTTTACATTAGTGATGTAACGCAATCTAAACATGCTATTCGCCGTAACTACCCAGTGATTGGCCGCTTTCGTTACTTTTTTGAACGCCAGGGGGAATTTTTCCGTCAGTACTTCTTTGCTATGGATAGAGAAGAATTACCCTTTAACCGTGCAGAGCGGAGTTGGGTGTATCGTGCTGCGAAGAATGTTGACCGTACGACGGCCTTTGGTTCAACTCAGAGTCTTGAAGCGACAGGAACCGTAATGTTTATGAATTGCGCGTTTCCTACCTTAGATGAAGAGGCGCTCGATCCTAGTGAAGTCACTTTAGGACCTTATTGTCCTAAACCCTATACCACAAATGCATTATTTAATATTTCAGGCATGAGCTTTGGTGCACTATCTAAGCCGGCTGTTCGAGCACTATCTCGAGGTGCTAAATTAGCTGGCTGTTGGATGAACACAGGTGAAGGCGGGCTAAGCTCTTATCATCTTGAAGGTGGTGCTGATATCGTGTTTCAGATCGGCACGGCAAAATATGGTGTACGAGATGAGCACGGTAAATTAAGCACCGAAAAACTCAAAGCAATTGCTGATCACGAACAAGTTAAAATGTTCGAAATTAAAATGAGCCAAGGCGCAAAACCCGGTAAGGGAGGTATGTTGCCGGGACGTAAAGTGACTGCAGAAATCGCAAAAATTCGGGGGATTCCTGAAGGGCAAGACTCAATTAGTCCAAATGGTCATCCTGAGATTAAATCACCAGCTGACCTACTTGATATGGTCGCCATGGTGCGCAATACCACGGGCAAACCCACAGGTTTCAAAGCGGTGATTGGTGAATACACTTGGCTCGAAACCTTATTCAGTGAAATTAATAACCGTGGCATTGAATCAGCCCCAGATTTTATCACAATAGATAGTGCCGATGGTGGTACGGGCGCTGCCCCTCAGCCTTTGATGGATTCTGTGGGGTTGCCCCTGCGAGAAAGCTTACCTTTGGTTGTTGATTTATTGAAGAAACATGGGCTTAGAGAGCGAGTGAAAGTGATTGCCTCGGGTAAGTTGATTGTACCATCTAAAGTTGCTTGGGCATTGGCATTGGGCGCTGACTTTATTGTTTCAGCTCGTGGTCACATGTTTTCGCTTGGTTGTATTCAAGCATTGCAATGTAATAAAGATACCTGCCCAACCGGCATTACTACGCATAATGAACGCTTACAACGAGGCTTGGATGTAACAGACAAAGCCCAGCGTGTTGCTAACTATAATAAGTACATTCATTACGGCGCAGGGCTTATAGCCCATTCGTGTGGCGTATCAAGTGCCAGAGAGCTGGCTCGTCAGCATGTGCGGGTGGTACAAGAAAATGGCTTATCAGAACCGCTCGATAAAATGTATGAGCACTACAATAAATAATCTAGTTGGGTTGAATAATTAAAAGGCGCATTGAGCGCCTTTTTAAATTTTTGACTATTAGTTTAATAAACTGATTAACAAAGAAAAGAACTCGTCTTTATTATTACAGCTTGTGGCATTGAGCATCAGTTGCTCGCCGAGTACAAGTGTTTGTTGTTGTACTGCTAAACGCGCTTGTTCATCTTCAATTCCATCGATATCAGCAACATGGGCTAAACCAATAGTACGGCGAATAAGTTCAGCGCCACAGTAGCCAATCGCATCTCGCAGTACTTGTTGTAAGTAATCTTCGCTAAAAGCGCGATTTGCAAAGCTAATATCAGTTGCTTCGTTACTTGCCAGGTTTAGCCAATGTTGTTCAAATTGGCTATAACAGTCTTGTAAGCAAGTTAATAAATGGGTTTGATACTGACGGCGTTTTGCTTGTTCTGTGATACGGGCGTTTTGGGCGCAGTAATTTAGTAACAAATTACCCATAAATGAGCCGATATCAAAACCAACAGGACCAAAAAAGCCGAACTCTGGATCGATCATTTTGGTGGTATTGCTATCAACAAAAATACTGCCGCTATGCATATCACCATGTAATAAAGTTTGTGGGCAAGATAAGAATTTAGCTTTTAATTTTGCTGCTGCTAGTTTTAAAGCATCATTATTACGAATACTTTCGACGTGCTCATTAAGCTCAGCTGGGAAATTATTGCGCTCATGCTCAATGTACGGATCAGTAAAGAATAAGTCTTCTGTGATCTTACATAAATCAGGATTAATAAATTGACTGACTTTGGCTTTTTTATCTTCAGCAGATAAGTAAAAGTCTGAGTTATAAAAGCCTGTTCGGCTTAAATAGAGCGCAACATGACTTGCCAATAATGGAAATTGCTCTGCGTTGATTTGTGCGCCACGTAAAATTTGTAACTCACCTAAATCTTCTAATACAGTTAAAGCCAGTTCTACATTATGATGCAATATCGCCACTGTATGCTCTGGACATAACTGACCATGATTAATCAATACTTCGGCTTCAATGCGTGCGCGGTCCAAAGATAACGGCCATGACTCACCTACACAACGGGCGTAAGGAAGTGCTTGTTTTAAAATTACACTATTGTTGTGCTGATCAGCAACACGAAAAACTAAGTTTAAGTTTCCGTCGCCAAATTCGTATGCACTAAGCTTTGCATCATTAGTGAATACTGAAATTAGCTTACTTTCAATAAGTTCTTTAATGTAATCAACAGCATGCTCTGCAGTGAAGGCAGTATATTTAGCCATTTCTTAATCTCGTAATACAATTAACTTTAAGCATTCTATACCTGTAACCGTTTAGATGTCCATACATCTAACTTGTTAGTTCTCAAAACTGATGTAAAATAACGACTCATCTAAATTAGTTATCTGGATTTTGTATGCAAGATCTCATCGCGAGCAGTATTAAATATCAGCAAGGTACGCTAACCGTGCTTGATCAGTATTTGTTGCCACATCAACAGCATTGGCATGTATGTAACGATGTTGAAACGATGAAAGATTTGATTCTGACTTTGAAAATCCGGGGCGCACCTTTAATCGGCTTAGGTGCTAGCTTATTGGTTGCACATTTAGCTGAGCAGGGCATGAGTCAATCAGCACTTTCTACTGCCATTGATGAACTTGAAGCAACCCGCCCAACAGCGGTAAACCTTATGCACTGTATGGCCAAGTTACGTGCAGCGCTTGCAGAGACGAATTATGTTGCTGCTGTTGTCTCTACAGCTGAGCAGTTATTTAAAGAAGATATTGCCCTTTGCGATAGTATGGCTGAACGTGGTGCTGCCTTGGTTGATAAAGGCGACAACATTTTAACCCATTGTAATACAGGTGCGTTAGCGACTGCGGGTGTTGGCACTGCAATAGGCGTTATTTATAAAGCGCAGCAACGCTATGGTGATATTCATGTTTGGGTTGATGAAACACGACCGTTACTGCAAGGCGGTCGTTTAACTGCTTTTGAGCTCGAGCGTTGGCAAATTCCTTACACCTTGATTTGCGATAACATGGCGGCCAGTTTAATGGCTGCGGGCAAAGTCGATAAGATATTTGTGGGCGCAGATCGTATTGCTGCAAACGGAGATTTTGCCAATAAGGTAGGCACTTATAACCTCGCTGTGTTAGCGCATTTCCATAACATTCCATTTTATGTTGTAGCGCCACTCACGACACTTGATACGCAAACGATATGTGGTAATGACATTGAAATTGAGCAGCGCAGTGTAAATGAAGTGCGCGGTGTTAGTGGTAGTTTTGGTGAAGCAATGTGGGCACCGACTAATGCACAGGTTTATAACCCAGCGTTTGATGTAACACCTGCTAACTTAGTAACAGGTTGGGTGCTCGATAGCGGTGTTTATAACCAAGCAGATATCGAGCAAGGTATTTTAAAGCAGTTAAAATAGCGGATTTATTCAGCGCTTTTTTCTGTGTAAAGCTCAATGCTGTTTTGACTGTTTGCTGTTAAGAATGAAATTGCGAGCTTGTCATTACTTGCATTGAGCTGGCTAATAAAGTGCAAAGGCTGCATTTGCAGAGCTAATTCGACATCCTGCAGGTTTGCTAATTTAATGCTATATACTTCAGTTTCCGTGGCAATATACAAGCTGTGTTGGTTGCTTGTCATTGAGATAATTGAAGGCTTCAGCTCGGTTAACTTATCTGGCGTTGTTAGTTCACTGTAAGTATTGCTGTCACTATCTAAAAGCAGGTATTTTTCATATTTAGAATGCACTATTAGCTGAGTTTCGTCATACCAAGCAATTGCCAAAGGGGTGTCGATGGTACTTTTGACAACTTCATCGCTGTTAGTATGCAAAATCATTATTTGGTTTTGCAGGCTACTAAGCTCGGTATAAATAACGGCAATCTTATTACCTCTGACAGCTGCCAGTTTAGTGTTCCCTGGTAGTGTCCAATGCTTAATTTCTGAAAAATCATTCGCATTTAGTAGCGTTAATTGCTGATTGGTTTTATTAAAGCTAACAAGCTTACTACTGCTACTACTTGCAGCAATAATCGCAGTATCTTCACCAAGTTTATCGGTTATATCGATATATTGGTTGTCTTTTCGAAGCCAGTGTTGGCGTTTGTAGTATTCAAAATCCGCGAAATACACATCATTATTAGTTAATGCAACTAAGTCATCCTCATGCTTATTTGCAGTCGCAATATAGCTCATTTGTTTTGATTTTAAGTCAAATAAAGCTGCATCACTGTCGTGTATATCTGTGCTAATTAGCACGCTATGTTTATTAAGAGGGTAAGCGTAATTAGCTCGTTTTACAGGGGCTTTAATAGGTTGCCCGCGGCTCATGGTATCAAACGAAAATGATTCAATCGTCAATTTACCGCGGTTATACCAAACAAGAGAGTTGCTTTGCTCATCGTAAGTCGCAGCCCAAGAGCGGTAATTGTTAGTTGTTAATAGCTTTAGTGAGCTGCCGTCTAAATTAGCCATGTAAATTTCTGCTTGGGCAACATTATGGCGTTCAAAAATAATGCGGCTAGGGTTTTGAATCGTCGTTAATATAAAGTCACCCGTGCCTGTAATATTAGGTGAGGTAATGCGAATCTCTTCACCTGTTTTTAAATCTTGTGCATACAAAGCATATAGGTGAGTTAAACCACGGTAATTATTACGCCTTGTAATTGCCACATTGCCGACTTCCATGTATTGGCTTGGGGTGCGGCTTAGTACAGATTGATTTGTTCGAGGCTTTATTAGTGCCTCGTTAGATAGCAGGTTACTCGCTTGCCAAGTAATACAATCGTTGTAATCATCCCCTTCACATGAACCATAAAATAAGCGTTCACCGTCTTCAGACCAACCTTGTAAAAATAGCTCCCCTGATGCAATCTGGTACTCTCGTTTAGTTGTTAAGTCGACAACATAAAGGAGTTTCTTATCATTTTGCAGTATGTAAGCCAGTTTCGTTTTGTCTTGGTTTAGCAATAACCGATAGTGCGTGCCTTTATGCCAAGTAATGGTTTCGGCTTGAAGATCTAAAAATGGTGCTTGCTCTTGGGCTTCGACATTGGCTTGGGGCTGTTGTATATACAACCAGGTAGCAGCAATCAATAAACTTAATACTAAGGCAACAAAAGGCCATGGCCAGCGTGAAGTATGATCTTTTTGTGGACTAATGTTGGCTGTATTAACTAGAGTCTCAGCGTCTTTATCTACTGTTATTACATTTTCTGTTTTTAGCTGTTCTGTACTCACAGCGTGATCAAGAGACTTAACTTCAATAAATAAACTGTAACCTTTGCGGTAATGGGTTTTAATGGTTTGCCCAGGTTGCTTTTCTGACTTGAGTACTTTTCTTAGCTCTGAGATTGCACGGTTGATGGCATTGTCATCAACAAAGCTTTGTTGCCAAATGTTCTCAACTAATTCTTGGCGAGTAATAATGCGATCATTATGGGTAATGAAAAAGCATAATAGTTTATAAAGTAAAGGTTCTAGTTCGCGCGTATGAGTGCCATCGCTGATGGTTTGCTGCTGTGTGTTAAATTGCCACTCACCCACATAAATAACAGTATCGCGTAAGGGTGAAAATGCCGACCCCATGTTTAGTCCTTTAACTAATAATTAGTAATGATCTTGATGAGGGAGAATAATAACAGCTTTTGTTCTTTATTTGGGTTTTTTTGTTTTAATTTTGTAAATTAAAGGCTCTTTTTAGCAACATATAACCAAGCTTGGTTGCTACACTGAAATGTTTCTTCAATGCGCTGATAATCGTCAACTTCGTAAGCATCTGCCTGAGCAAGCTCTTGTTCCGTGATTATGTAAATTGTGCCATTAACCGTATCACTTTGTTTGCCCGTTTTGATTAAAGCGGGGTGAAAACGCTGGCCACTACTTTTAAGAACTGCTTCGTCGGTGATCTCGACCTCGCCAATGATATACCCTGATAATGTCGCAGGAATACCTTCGAGCAAGCGCCCGAAGGTATCCAATTGAACTTGTCGGTACTGCAAGGTACCGTACGAAAATAGCTTTTCCATATTAATCCAAAAGGGGAAAGTTGTTAGCAATATCAGACTCAGTACTTTGCGCGACCCAGCCTTCGGTATTATTGAATAAGCGAATTGCTGTGAATTCAGGGTCGCTGCCCATATCAAACCAATGTGGTGTAAGCTCAGGTACTGAAATCAGGTCGCCTTGTTGGCAAAGCACTTGATACACTTTATCGCCCAAGTGTAGGCAAAATAAACCTTGGCCTTTCACAAAAAAGCGCACTTCATCTTCACTATGAGTATGTTCAAATAAGAACTTGCTGCGTAATTCGCTGGCATTGGGGTTACCTTTTGCAAGCGAAATAACATCGACTGTTTGATAACCACCCTCTGCTTTAAGACGCTCTATATCGTTAGCATAGGCACTTAAAATAGCGTTATGACTGGTATCCTGATCAATCTTTGCAGTTGCTTGCCATTGCTCAAAGCGAACGCCAACTGCATTAAGCTCTCTAGCAATAGCGCTTAAATCTTCACTATGAAACAGTATGTTATCTGCGTTTGTATCATTAAAAATAGTTAATTGACTCATACTAAAAGCTCCGCGCTGAATGCTGTGAAATCGTTAATATATGGGTGGATATCACTTGCTTCTTGGCCATCTCGAATAAGGTGAAGCGTTCGCAGACCTGCCGCTTTTGCAGCATCAAGCTCTGCTACCACATCGCTTAAAAATAGCACCTCTTCAGCGTCAAAAGGCAGTTCAGCAATAATATTCTCATAAGAGCTTTGTTGTTGTTTTGCACCGACTTTAGTGTCGAAGTAATCACTGAACAAAGGTCTCACATCACCATAATCAGAGAACTCAAAAATCAGGTGCTGGGCTTTCACAGAGCCTGATGAGTAGACATATAAACTTTTGCCAGCCTGTTTTTGGGCTTGTAAAAAGTCATAAGCATCTGGGTAAAGGTGGCCAGTAAAATCGCCATTTTCGTAGCCCGTTTGCCAAATTAAGCCTTGTAATTGCTTGAGTGGGGTAATTTTTTGATCTGTTTCAATCCAATGAATTAAATGCTTAATAACCGTCTCGATATCGGCTTCTGGTTGTTCTATATGTGCTTTAACAGCCTCAATTTGGGCTGCTACTTCTGGGTCTGTTTGATGTGACTTTACAAACTCAGGTAACTGCCCAGCCGCGTATGGAAATAATACGTCCTTAACAAATGAGATTCGGGTAATCGTGCCTTCAATATCGGTTAAAATCGCTTTGATCATGGCTGAACTCCGGCTTGAATACCTTCTAGTTTTAAGCGCTCAAGTTCACAGCTAAATAGGAACTCTAAGCCTTCTAAATGACGAAGTACTTCTTTGATATTTCGACCTACTACATATAAACCATGGCCACGAATCAATACAGCATGCTCAATAGGGGTGTGAAGGTGATGATCACTAACAAGTAAGCTTAAACGGTCGATGTCTTGGTCATTATCAAAAATTGGAATACTTAGCGTATCTAAATGCGATTTAACACCACTTAGAGACTTTTGCATTTCGTAGCCATTTAAGTTGATAGTATGGCCCTTAATAACACGAGATAGCACGGTTGCTGCGACAGAATGAGTGTGCAAAACAAATTTAGCAGATGGGATTAGCTTATACATATTTAGATGTAGCTCAGTTTCTGCTGATGGATTACCAGAGCCTTTGGTGCGATTGCCTTCATGATCAAATTCGATAAATGCATGAGTGCCGAGTTGACCTTTATCGAAGCCACTTGCCGTGACAACATAACCGCTTGCAGTGCGGGCTGAAAAGTTACCACCAGTAGCAGGGACCCAGCCACGTTGGCTTACCCATTTACCAGCTTCAATTAGTTCTGAAATAGCGGTATTGTTGTGCATATATTCCTCGACATTCTAAAAGTTATTTAGACGGCTATACATCTGTTTTAAGCAATGATAGCATCGCTTTGGGCGCAAAACCATCTTTAAGGAACCTCTGTGTTTGAAAGTAAATTGCCGAATTTAGGCACTAGTATTTTTAGTCAAATGACCGCTCTGGCAAATCAGTACCAAGCTATTAATCTATCTCAGGGTTTTCCTGAGTTTGATGCACCTGATTTGTTAAAAAAACAACTCAATCACTATGTACTTGAAGGGGTAAATCAATATGCGCCTTCAAGTGGGGTTACAAAGCTACAACAGCAAATAGCTGCTCTGATTGCTAGAAAATACCATAACAACATAAACTACGAGCAACAAGTCACTGTCACTTCAGGGGCAACAGAAGCATTATTTGTAGCAATTCAAGCGCTTGTTAAAGAGGGTGATGAAGTTGTGGTGTTTGACCCCGCTTATGACTCGTACCAACCAGCAATTGAACTTGCTGGCGGTCGCTCAGTTCACGTTGCCTTGCGTGCGCCAGACTACAAAATCGATTGGCAAGCCGTAGCCGATGTCATTACAGACAAAACGCGTGTAGTTATAATCAATACGCCACATAACCCAAGCGGGAAAATCTTTAAAACAGAAGATATTAACGCCCTTAAAGCGCTTGTTGCTAAGCATGATTTATATGTAATCAGCGATGAAGTGTATGAGCACATTACCTTTGATGGTGCTTTGCATTTAAGCGCACTGACCGACCCTGAGTTATTTGCACGTAGTTTTGTGATCTCAAGTTTTGGTAAAACCTTTCACAGCACTGGCTGGAAGATGGGTTACTGTGTTGCGCCTGCTCAGCTAATGGTGGAGTTTCGTAAAATTCACCAATACGTGACTTTTTCAAGCTTTACGCCTGCCCAGCATGCACTAGCCGATATGCTTGAGTTAGAGCCTGAGCATGTTGATGAACTGAGCCTTTTTTATCAACAAAAACGCGATTTACTTAGCGAAGCACTAGCACACAGTAGCTTTAAAATTTTACCAAGTGAAGGCACCTATTTTTTGCTACTCGATTATAGTGATGTGTCTGATCTTGATGATGTTGAGTTTTGCCAATGGCTGGTTGAGCAAGCGGGTGTTGCAGCTGTACCACTCAGTGTGTTTTATAACAGTACAAGCAGCGATAAGGTGATTCGTTTATGTTTTGCAAAAAATGATGACACATTAAAACGTGCCGCGGAGATTTTATGCCAACTTTAACCTTAGCTTTAGTGCAGTCATCACTGCATTGGCTTGATAAAAGCGCTAACCTTGCCCACTTTACAGAGCAGCTTAATGGCTTAAAAGAGCAAGTTGATTTAATTGTCTTACCAGAAACATTTGCTACTGGTTTTGCGATTAATCTAGATTGCAGCGAACCAGAACAAGGCGAGGTACTTAGCTGGTTAAAAGCCACAGCTAAGCAAAAAAATGCTGTGGTTGCAGGCTCTGTTTTAGTCGCAAAAGGTGATAAAAAGGCCAATCGCTTTTATTGGGTTTGGCCAAATGGCGAAGTAAAGTATTACGACAAACGTCATTTATTTTGCTTAGGTAACGAAGGCAATTTTGTTGTAGCGGGTAAGCAGCGTGAGATATTTACGATTAATGACTTTCGCATTTTACCGCAAGTTTGTTACGACTTACGCTTTCCTGTATTTCAGCGAAACTGCAACGATTACGATGTGATGATCAACGTAGCCAATTGGCCAGCAGCTCGTCGCCATGTATGGGATACCCTTCTAAAAGCACGAGCGATGGAAAATCTTTGCTTTGTCGTAGGTGTGAATCGCATTGGGGCTGATGGTAATGATGTTGCCCACAGCGGAGGCACTGCTGTATATGACTATAAAGGTGATACCTTGGCTGAGCTGGAGGATAACCAATCGGGTATCATTATTCAGCGCTTAGAAAAATCACCGCTTGATGATTTTCGAAGAGCGTTTCCTGCTCACTTAGATGCTGATCAATTTCAGTTACTGTAATTGCTCGAAGCCGCATACTCAAAAATTTGTTAAACTCATGGTTGGATTATTTACTATAAGCAATCATGAGTCGCAAAATCACCCCCGTTATTCTTGCTGGTGGCATAGGTTCTCGTTTATGGCCTTTGTCGCGTAAAGCGATGCCTAAGCAGTTTTTATCTTTACTTAGCGAAAAGTCACTATTACAGAGCACGCTTTTACGAGTGGCTGACTCACGATTTAATGCCCCAATTTTAGTATGCAATGAAGAGCATCGTTTTATCGCTAAAGCGCAAATTGCAGAAATCACAGATAGCTATACGTTACTGCTCGAGCCTGAAGGTAAAAATACCGCGCCAGCGATTGCGTTAGCAGCTGAATTTGCATTGCAAAATGGCCTAACCGATCCCTTATTGGTGATGCCAGCTGATCACCACATAAGTGATTTTGATAAGCTTATTGCATGCTTAAATAAGGCTATAGCGCTTTGTCAGCAACAACAATTAGTGACTTTTGCAATTACACCTACTGAGCCACATACCGGCTATGGTTATATTCGCCAAGGTGAGCAGTTAGCCCAGGAAGGCTGCTTTAAGGTGGCTGAATTCAAAGAAAAACCAGCCCTGCAATTAGCTAAAAAATACCTTGCCAGTGGTGAGTATGGCTGGAATAGCGGCATGTTCTTATTTCTGCCAGAAGTGTATTTAAACGAGCTTAATCGCTTTGCGCCAAAGATTGCACAAAGTGTCGCAAAAGCGGCTAGCTTTACTGAAGACTTAGGGTTTCAAAGGCCTGTTGCGGATGCACTCACAGCATGTCCAAGTGATTCTATTGATTATGCTATTTTGGAGCGTAGTGCTAACGTTGCAGTTATTCCTGTTGATTTAACTTGGAGTGATGTTGGCGGCTTTTCAGCATTATCGAGAATCGCTGAAAAAGACCATCATGGTAACTATCTGGGCTCGCAAGGGGTGAGTTTAGATAGTGAAAATAATCTACTTATAAGTGAAGCAGATCACACCATTGCGGCGCTCGGCGTCAGTAATAAAGCAATTATACATACTCATGATGCCACCTTAGTGGCAGACAAAAGCTCGCTCGATAAGCTGCCTGATTTACTTAAACAGCTTGCTGTAGTTGATAGTGATAAATTGACTCACCATCAAGCCGTATTTAGACCTTGGGGAAACTATCGAACTTTAATTGAAAGTACTGGTTTTAAGGTAAAGAAAATAATCGTCAACAGTGGCGCAAAGCTCTCAACTCAACGCCATCAGCATCGTGCAGAGCATTGGGTTGTAGTATCTGGTGTCGCAAGTGTACGAGTTGGCGATGAAGAATTTGAATTAACAGCCGATCAATCTTGTTATATTGCGGCTAAGCAATTGCATAGTCTTGCTAATCAACAAAGCACGCCACTGATCGTTATTGAAGTGCAAACTGGTGCAATACTTGATGAATGCGATATCGAGCGATTTGATGATAGGTATGGGAGAGGCTAGCTGAAAGCTATAAGTTTTAAGCAGATCGAGAGAGTTGCTTTTTGATAGAGGTAGCGTGGCTATCGTGAATTGGAGTATATCTTTTTACCGCATATGTTTTTACCTTCAGCTTGGCCTGCATCTCAAATTTTCAATATTGATGATGGTCTATCGCAAAGTGTCATTTTTGATATTCTGCAAGTTCTTCAAGGCCTCATGTGGTTTTAATCACAGGCAGGTTTAAACCGTTTGATGGTTATGAGTTTACTGTATCCACAGTATCTATTCTTCGGCACTCGATAACGAATCGCAGTTATTTATTGGTACTTAAATAGTGGCGTTAAGCTGCTAGCATTACATAATGATCAATTTTCAGAGCCTATTTTTATTACAACTTTGCTTAAAAGGTTGAAAAGTTTATGTTACAACGACACTAACAATACTCTTTAGTTACAAACATGACTGAACTTTACCATTGGTTTGATTTATTCGGCGTAGCCGTGTTTGCTGTCTCAGGAACGCTACTGGCGTACAACAAAAAAATGGATGGCTTTGGGGTTGTTGTGTTAGCCACAGTCACTGCTATTGGCGGTGGTACAGTACGCGACGTTATTTTAGATGTTCCTGTATTTTGGCTGCATGATCAAAGCTACTTTTGGGCTATTTTATTGTCTGTATTTGTCACCACTCGTTTAATCAATAAGCAGCGCTCGATTTCACTTAATGCGCTGCAAGTTGCAGATGCATTTGGTTTGGCATTTTTTGCGGTGATGGGCACACAAAAAGCCATGCTTGCAGGTATGCCAGACACTACGGCGATTATTATGGGTGTAATAACAGCCTGTTTTGGTGGCGTTATCCGTGATGTGCTTGCTGGAAATATGCCGATGCTGTTAAAGGGTGAGCTCTATGCTATTGCTTGTATTGCTGGTGGCATCGTTTATACATTAAGTATCTCGCTTGGTTTAGTAACCGAAGTAGCCATGATTTTAGCAATGCTAATGACCTTATCGCTTCGTTTAGCGGCAATGAAGTGGCAACTTACACTTCACGTTTTTAAATATCCCGACTAAGCTTAGTATTAAGGATTAATGATAGGGACATCATGGATTGTGTCTTTAGCTAGAATATTTTCACGTGCACAAGTAGGTGTGCAAGCCCCTGAAGTAATTGTTGAAGTACACCTAGGAAATGGCTTGCCAGCTTTTCATATCGTTGGCTTACCAGAGGCATCAGTCAAAGAGTCGAAAGACAGAGTGCGTAGCGCTCTCGAAAACTCACAGTTTGGTTTTCCTGACCAACGTATAACCGTCAACCTTGCGCCTGCCGATTTGCCTAAAGAGGGTGGTCGTTTTGATCTGGCTATTGCTGTGGGTATTTTAGTCGCCTCTGGGCAAATAAACTGCCCTGATATACATCGATATGAGTTTTACGGAGAGTTGGCTTTAAATGGTGAAGTAAGAGGGGTTAATGCTATTTTGCCATCGGTATTGGGAGCAAAAGAGCTGGGCCGCTGTTGTTTCTTACCCGCGGAAAACGATAACCTCGCAAGCCTAGTGTCGGGCGCTTCTCGAAAAGCCGTTTACTCCTTACAAGATGTCTGGAATGACTTATTAAATCAGCAACCTTTACCACTTAATATTAGCTATCCAGAACAGCAGTCGCAGCGTGATTCACTACTCGATTTAAGCGATGTGAAAGGCCAGCCTGGCGCAAAAAGAGTGCTCGAGATTGCTGCCGCTGGTGGCCATAATTTGCTGTTTCTTGGTCCTCCAGGTACTGGTAAATCAATGCTTGCCCAGCGCATGCCAACGATTATGCCAACTATGTCGGATGATGAAGCAATTAGTACTGCCGCGTTATATTCTATTATTGGTCAATCGGTTGATTTATCTAATTGGCGTGAACGCCCCTTCAGAAACCCTCATCATACTTGCTCTGCAGTTGCCCTAGTCGGTGGTTCTTCGAACCCTAAGCCGGGTGAAATCTCCCTTGCTCATAATGGCGTACTGTTTTTAGACGAGCTGCCTGAATTCGAAAGAAAAGTGCTCGATTCACTGCGTGAACCAATGGAAACGGGCGTGGTGACTATATCGCGAGCAGCACGGCAAATGGAGTTTCCATCGCAATTCCAGCTAATCGCCGCATTAAATCCTAGCCCAACAGGAAGTCATACCGATAAACGTGCAACACCAGATCAAGTTCTGCGGTACTTATCTCGGGTGTCTGGGCCATTTATCGATAGGATTGATTTACAAATTGAGCTGCCGCGACTTACCAGTAGCCAATTACAGAGCACGCAAGTGGAAGAGAGTAGTGAACAGGTGAGAGCCAGAGTCGAAAGAGCTTATGCAATTCAACTTAACCGACAAGGCAAAGTGAATGCGCGCTTGAATAATAAAGAAATGAGCATTCATTGTGAGTTGGCAGCTGCTGAGCTGCAGTTTTTAGCAAAAGCCAGTGAAAAACTGGCCTTATCACCCCGCTCGTATCATCGTGTTATTAAAGTTGCGCGTACCATTAGCGACTTAAAAGCGCAGCCTTCAATTACCTTAAACGAATTAAAAGAGGCGCTGAATTATCGCGCCTTTGAACGGTTAATTAGCCAACTAACGCAGTATTAGCAAGCTTGTTAAATAGACAGCATGTAGCCTTTGCCGCGAACGGTAACGATACGTTTTTGGTCTTTTTCATCGCTTAACTTTTTACGTAAGCGGCCAATAAGTACATCAACGGTACGATCGCTTGGGCTCCAGTCAGGTTGACCAATTTCTTCGGAAATTTTTTCACGTGATGTGGCCTTACCAGCATTTGCAATGAGACAAATAAGTACCTTGTGCTCTGCCTCTGTAAGACGAGACTCTTCACCATTAGGAGTGATCAATGTGCGGTTATCTGGGTGCAGTTTAAAGTCGGAATATTCTATAAATTCTTCACTTTCATCATCATGATGTGAGCCTTTTATACGTTTAAAAAGGGCGCGCATTCTTAGTTCAAGTTCTAGTAAGTCAACTGGCTTGCAAATGTAGTCATCGGCACCTTGTGCAAGTCCGGCAATACGGTCAGCTTGCGAGTCACGACTAGACAGCACAATAACACCAATATCCGTGAGTGCATTAAGCTCTTTGGCAAGCAAAAGCCCATCGCGTTTTGGTAACACAATGTCGATAACGGCTAAAGAAATTGCTTCTTTTGATGACGCTCGGGATTGCACAATGCTTAATGCATCGGCCCCCGTTGAATCTACCTCAATATTAAACTCAGTTTCTTTAAAATGATTAAGAATGCGTTTAACGAGTAGCTCGTCGTCTTCAACCAATAAAACTTGAATAGTCATTCGCTTTAATTTCATACTTGATTTGTTGTTATGTTAGCACTGTATGGCAAAGGCTGAGAAGTGTCATAGCGAGGTTTGTAACTATTTCTTACAATTTAATGGCTTAGCGTTTTTTAAATAGAGGGAAAACTGAGCACTCAACGAGTGCCCAGTTAAATAACCAAACTACTTTTCAGGATAAAGATATTGCCACCATTGTGGCTGATCTTTTAAGTTTTTATCAAAATAAGCCAACATCGTATTCCACCAATCAAAGCGCTTATCGCGAGCAAATATTTGGTGATCAGCACCCTTGTACTCAATCAGCTCAACATCCTTACCCAATAATTTTAATGCCGTGTACATATTGTGACTTTCACCAACAGGTACATTGGTATCTGAGTCACCGTGAAGTAGTAATAACGGCGTTGTTACTTTGTCAGCATGAAACACAGGGCTATGTTGGCTATAAAGTGTAGGATTGTTCCAAGGGTAGCTATTTTTAGATGCCTCAGCTGAGTATAAGTAACCCCACCAACCTTGGCCCCAATACGAGGTGATATTTGAAATCCCCGCATGGGCAATCGATGCACTGAACATATCCGTTTTGGTTGCTAATAACATGGTCATAAAGCCACCGTAAGATGCACCTAGATTACCCACACGTTTACTATCTACGAAGCTATATTTATCTAAAAAGGCTTTTGTGCCGTCAATGATGTCGTTGGCTGTGTACTCACCCCATGCGTTTACGTGTTTAGCTGAAAACTCTTGGCCAAAACCTGTTGCGCCAGTAGGTTGTACAACGTAAACAACATAGCCATGCTCAGCCCATAAGTTAAATGGGTAACGACCCGTAAAACCACGTGTTACAGGCGATGTACCGCCATAGTAATAAACCAGTGCAGGGTATTGTTTATTGCTATCTAAATCATGGGGCAGATAAACACGGCCTTTAATTTCAATGCCATCTTTATTAGTAAAGTTAAACTCTTCCAGTGAGGCTACTTGAGTATCTTCATAGCCAATTGGCTTAGAGTCCCACAATACTTTAGCGCGATTCTTACCTAAGTGTAGTTGTTTTAACTGCTGAGGTGTTGACGCTGTGGTGCCGGTAACCAAGATGCGCGGGGTGCGTTCGTGTGAGTAGCTAACTTGCTCAACAACATCAAAGCCCGTATTCACTTTATTAAAACGTTTTTTACTCAAGTCGAATTGATAAAGCTGCACAGTGTCTCGCTCGGTAACTTTGATTAGTGCATCACCATTATCAAGCACATTTAACTGGCCGATAGCTGGGTTAAACTCTTTACTTAGAGCGCTGGCTTTTTTACCGTCACGGCTCAGTAGATAAAGTTGACCGTCATAGTTATTAGCAAGCATTCCTTCAGGAAGATTACGACCTAAGCCATTATTAAAATCTGGGCCGGCAGTGACATAAATACCGTCATCAGTATATTTAGCCTGATTAAAGGTATTGTATTGACCAAGTACTGTGAGGGCCGATGTAGTTAGGTCTAACTCAACAAGTTCAGTTGCGGGTTGTGGTGATAGCTGCATTGCTTGTGCTGAGCGGCTCATTAAAACGTGGCCGTTTTTAGCATCAAAATCTTCAAGTGAATGGCTAAGCGGGCCTTGGCTTAAGATTTTGCTTAGACCTGTAGCGATATCGAGTAAATATACTTGCGATGTAGTACGAGCATAAGACCAACGGTCTTGCAGGCCTTGATAATGTTTAGTGAGCTTACCATTATCTGTTGGAGATTTTGACCAACTAAAAATTAAGCTGTTGTTATCAAAAAACTGAAAACCATTTGCACCAGCAAGGTTTTTAGCAATCACGTTAAGTTGCATGGTTTTTAGGTTTAAACGTTTAAGCTCGCCATTTAATAGATACACTAAAGTTTTACTATCTGGGCTCCAAGTAATGTTACTCGGTTGGGCTGACTCAAAACGATAAAGGGTGTTGTTTTTGGCGTCTTTAAGCTCAGTAACATATTGCGCTTGATTAGCGGTTGCATCTTCGTAATGACGTTGGCTAGTAATGAAGTAATCGCCATTTGGCGCCATTGAAATATAACTTACCGTTGGCGCATCGAATAATTGCTTAGCAGACAAACCGTGTTGTTGTTTAGCGCTAAATTGCACAGCATCTAGTTCAGACTTAGCTGTAAAATCAAGCTCAACCTCATTCCAGTTGGCAACTTGTTCAGTGATGATAACAAACTGATGATCGCCTTGGCTTAAAGCTAGCTCATAGCTTTTATTCTTTTCTGTTTGCTTTTCACCATCAATAAATAGCTGTGCGTTTTCAATGCCTTTAAGCGTTAATGAGCCTTGGCTAAAGCGCTCAGTTGAGGCGGTAAATTTAAGGGCTTGTAAACCACCAAGTGTTAGCGCACTAATTTTGTCGAATGATTGCCAGTCAAGCTCATTACCAAATACACGAATGCTATTGCTGCTTTTCTGTAAGCTAGGTAATAGGTTGGCAATAGTGGCATCACGATGGTCCGTTTGATATGGCTTAAGTTGCATATCTTCGCCAAGAGGACCAATAAATTGCACCGCTGATTTATCAATGGCAGCGGCCATTGCAGTATTGCTTAATGCACATAGCGCTAATGCACTAAATGTTGTTTTTAGCTTGGCTGATTGGCTTAGCCAAGTAGTTGAAAGTGTCATAGTTTCGCCTGTTGAAGGTAATTTAAACCAATATAGCACGCTGCAAATTACCCAAAAAGTGCTCTGCGTTAGATTGCAGTCGGGTTTGAGCTTGTGGTTTTCAATTGCTATGGTGAGCAGGTTAACTTTTTAAGAGGGCTTACAGTGACATTGTTACTTGTTTATATGTTTGTTGCCATTGCGGTTTCGTTTTTGTGCTCAGTGATGGAGGCGGTACTGTTAAGTATTACACCAAGTTATGTTGCCATGCTCAGAAAGCAACAACCGCAACTGGCAAAACGTGTTGGTAAGCTTAAAGATAATATAGACCAACCTTTAGCAGCAATACTGACGTTAAATACCATAGCGCACACGGCAGGCGCCGCTGGCGTTGGCGCACAAGCTGCAGTGGTGTTTTCAGATGCAGCAGTTGGCATTGCCTCCGCAATTATGACGTTATTAGTACTGGTGCTTTCTGAAATTATTCCTAAAACATTAGGCGCTAATTATTGGCGAGGATTAACCCCCATTGTTAGTGTGAGCCTCATTTGGTTGGTATTTATTTTAAAACCTTTTGTGTGGTTTGCAGATATCTTAACGCGCTTTTTGGGGCGTAATTACGATGAAGCTTATTACATCCGCCAAGAGATTGAAGCAATGGCTGATATTGGCTCTGAGTCAGGAGCGCTTGGGCAAGATGAATCTGAAATCATTCGCAGCCTGCTGCATTTTCGTCATGCCAAACTCGATACTTTAATGACGCCACGTACGGTGCTTTTTAAAGTGCATAAAGATTTAACTGTAAACCAATACTTGTCGGAACATGGTTCGTCTTCGTTTTCAAGGGTATTGGTGTATGACAAAAATGGTGACGATATTATTGGCTTCGTGCATAAAAATGACATCATGCTGGCTTATCATCGCTTAGGTGAAGACTATAAAATTAGTAAGCTCGTTAAGCCTATTTACACGGTACCAGAAACCTTGCATGTGCCTACATTACTCGAGACTTTACTGTCAGAGCGTACTCACATTTGTTTAGTGGTAGATGAGTACGGTGATGTACAGGGCATTGTTACTCTTGAAGATTTAATTGAAGCATTAATGGGACTTGAAATTGTTGATGAGCATGATCAATCAGCTAATATGCAAAAAGTCGCCAAACAGCGCTGGCGACAACGTTTAGCATCGAGTAATACCATCGTTAGTGACGATAAGCGTAATCCTTAACGGCGGTGTCCTGCTGCCGTCTTTACCATTTGCCGCCATGAGAGTGACCAATTTAAAAAATCTTCTTTGGCCTTCGGGCGGCACAGTAAAAAGCCCTGCATTAAAATAAACTCTTTGTAGCGGTCAAGGTACTCAAGCTCTTCCACACGCTCAATGCCTTCAGCAACAATGGCAAGGTCTTCTTGAATTGCTATATTCACCAAACTACTAACAATCACTTGGGAAAACTGGTCGGTTTCAATATTGCTAATCAGGGTGCGATCGATCTTTATTTCGGTAAATGGCAGCGTTTTTAGCTGCTGAACATTAGTAAACCCTGTGCCAAAGTCATCAAGTGAAATACCAAAACCGCGCATTCTCAGGCGGTTGAGTGTTTCAAGTTGAGCAGTACTACGGAGCGCATACTGTTCGGTAATTTCTAAAATTACTTCACTTGGTGTTAAGTTGTTAAGGTGAAGTATTAAAGCGAGTTTATCTGGGCAACTTAAGTCCTCGAGCTGTGAGGGTGATAAGTTAAACGCCAATTTTAAGTTAGGATCAAACTGCTCTTTGATTTCTGCAAAGTCGTTAGTCGCCTTTTCAAATAATTGAAATGTGATGAGGTTTATTAAATCTAGGTCTTCAGCTATGCAAATGAAACGATCCGGTAAGATTATTTCCTCTTCTTGGCTAGTATTTATACGGGCAAGTACCTCAATACTTTCGACCCGATTATCATGGCGATTAATCTTAGGCTGATAAAACGGAATAATTTCATTATGGCTGATAGCGTGTAGTAACAGTGACTCAGAAATAGGGGTTTTGGTGCGCTCAACATGAATAGCAAAGTGCTCAAGTTTTTGCAGTAGTAAATAAACCTGATTTAGCTGTACCGGTTTAGTGACATTACCAATTAAGTGGGCGTTATGCTTACGTGCCAGATCAGCAGCAAGGTCAATAACTTTAGGATCCATTTCCGAAATAATAGCAATTGCTCCATGGTACTTCATAGAGCCTAAATGACGAATAAGCTCCATACCATCCATGTCTGGCATGTTGAGATCAGTAAAAATAGCATCAAAAAAGTGAGGGGCTTTTTTCACCTTTTCTAATGCTTCTTCGGCACTTAGACAGGTTGTTATATGCGGAACCTCAAGCTCATTTAAAATGGCATGCATAACAATCAAGATGGCTTTAGAGTCATCTACTACGAGAATGTGTCTATTTGACTTCACCATATTCACTCCATGAACAAGAACGCTAAAGTTAAAAGTAGTAGATAAAAGGTATTTAGTCATGTTTTTTACCTGTTTTATAGTGTAAAAAATACACAACCTTGTCCCTAAAGGAAATTAGTAATTTTGCAAGGCCTAAGTATAATGGCCGCACTTTTTATCCGTATATATAAGAACTATGGTCAGACTTCAGCTGAGTCTCGCAGACGAAACCTTTATTTTGCATTTAAATGGCTCACAGTTAATTCAGCTTTTTCATCAACAACAAGCAATTGCCTTCGATAACCCAGAGCTCGAACTTTATGAGTTTGATTTTCAGGGGCAGCGTATTGGTCTTGATACCAGTAAAGTGCACGAAAAAAGCTTAGCAATTTTGGTTAACCAGCAGCAGGTGAGCCAACTTGCTTTACCTGAGTTACAAGAAGCTGAACCAAAACGCGGCATTATAGGTTTGCTGGCACTGGGTTTTAAATTATTCAAAAGTGCAAAAGTAGTGAAAGCAGCT
Organism: Pseudoalteromonas sp. HF66; assembly: GCF_011806445.1. NCBI lineage: Bacteria > Pseudomonadati > Pseudomonadota > Gammaproteobacteria > Alteromonadales > Pseudoalteromonadaceae > Pseudoalteromonas > Pseudoalteromonas sp. HF66. The sequence continues at coordinate 24,525 of NZ_JAATOU010000007.1, read as the reverse complement.
TTAGCGGGCGCTTCGGTGGCAGGCTACGCTTGGTTATTTTCCATTGAATTTGCCTTAATGTTAATTGCTTGCTTGGTTGTACATGAATATGGTCATGTGCGTGCTATGAAATATTTTGGCATTAAAACTAAAGGTATTTACCTTATTCCCTTTATTGGTGGTTTGGCTGTTTCCGATGATAAAATTACCACGCGATGGCAAGATGTGGTGATCTCACTCATGGGGCCCGCTTTTGGCTTAATTACCTCAGTACTGGGAGTCGTGCTTTACTACGCCACTGAAATGGAAATATTCGCTGGTGTGGCGGTACTCAGTGCACTGTTAAACCTATTCAACTTGTTACCTATTCTGCCCTTAGATGGCGGCCATGTACTTAAAAGTATTAGTTTTTCGATGCGTTCATGGATAGGTCTAAGTGTGTGTTTGTTAGGTGTGTTATTTGGCTTATGGCTAAGCTACACCTTTGGTTTGATGCTACTTGTGTTCTTCTTATTTGTAGGGGCACTTGAGATTATCTTTGAGTGGCGCGGACGTCACTACTCACACCTCATCCCTCTTGATACTTATGGGCAAGGCTTCTCAGCGGTAATGTACGCACTGGTTGTTGCAGGTCATGTGGCAGTGATGATGCACTTTGCCGATTCAGAAAGCGCAATCCTAAGCTTACCAATGAAGATTTTAGCAAGTTAATAAGCATTGCAATATTAAATATTAGGAAGTGTTTTTTCACTTCCTAATTTTGAGTTAAGGATAAAAGCTCAGCATCAAAGATATAAACACGCCGGTGATGATCAGCTGTACAAGGCAAAAGCCCATGATGTCTTTTGCTTTTAGGCCGGCAATAGCAAGCACAGGGAGTGCCCAGAACGGTTGAATTAGGTTGGTCCAGGCATCGCCCCATGCAACCGCCATAGCAACCCGTGGCATATCCGCGCCAAGTGTTTGTGCGGCTGGAATGACAATCGGCGCTTGCACTGCCCACTGGCCGCCGCCTGATGGCACAAATATATTCACAAACCCTGCACTTACAAAGCTCCAAAATGGCAGCGTCTCGGCGGTTGCAATGGCAATAAACCCTTCAGAGATTTGTTGAGCGAGTCCCGTTTTTACCATAATCGCCATGATCCCAGCATAAAATGGAAATTGAATGACAATACCAGCGCCGCTGGGGATTGCTTGTTGTAAGCTGCTTAGTAAATTATGTGGTGTTTGATGCAGTAAAATTGCACTGAATAAGAAAATAGCGATCACGCTATTTAAGTTTAAGCCGCCACCGTTTAGCACAAAATAATAGAATAAATAGGCAAGACCAACGGCACCTACCCCCATACCAAGCAAGCGACTGTGCTCGATGACTTCGGCAGGGCGGGTAGGCGTCGCTATTTGTTGTGATTCATCTTCAAGCTTTGCTAGGTCAACATAAACGCTGTCTTTTTCGCTTGGCAACATATAGCGATTTACCAGCGGCATAATAATAAATAAGCCCACAACGATGGCGATATTGAATGCTGAAAAGATCGTGTTCTCGGTGCCTATTATGCCAATGCTTTGCTGTGAAAAGTGACCGTCGGTTGCGATAGTCAGCGGTACTGAGCCGGCTAAGCCGCCATGCCAAACAATAAAACCAGAATAAGCACTGGCAACTAGTAAACGGTAATCAACGCGGGTTTGTTTCGCAATTGCTTTGGCGAACAAAGCGCCAATAACTAAACCAAAGCCCCAATTTAGCCAGCTAGCCAATAAAGACACGAGCGTAACGAGTATGATCGCTTTGGCAGGGCTGTTGGCGAGAGTTGCAAGTTTGTTGAGTATGCTGCGCATAACAGGGGTACTCGCTAGCATGTAGCCCGTTAGCAGCACCAGCAGCATTTGCATGGCAAATTGTAATAGGTTCCAAAACCCACCTCCCCAAGCCGCGAGTACCTGCGTGGGCGTTGACGGAGTAAAGAGACTTGCAACGATGAAGCTCAGTAAGGTGAGTAAAATAACAAATACGAACGGGTCGGGTAGATAACGCTCAACTAGTTTAGTGAATGGTTTAGCAACGCGATTTAGCATAGTTTTTATTGTTGTCGTCGAATCGATAATGCCAATAAATCATGAATAACGATAATTGGCAAATTGCGACGCCGTTGCTTTAGCTGATGCGTTTAAAAACAGATGCTATAGCGATTACTGTGAGTCTTGCTCTAGCACGGCTTTTAAGCGAGCTTGAACTTCTTCTACTAATAGTATTGGCTGGAACTTGGATAAAAAGGCATTACAGCCAACCTTCTCAACTAAAGCTTGGTTAAAGCTTCCGCTTAGGGATGTATTAAGAACGATATGTAAGTTCTTCATTCGGCTGTCGTTACGAATTTCGTGTGTTAAACGGTAGCCATCCATTGCTGGCATTTCAGCATCGGTGATCACCATAAGTAGTTCTTTCTCAACATCTTTGCCTTGATCAGCCCAGCCTTTTAACATCTCAAGTGCTTCAAGTCCGTTACGAGCAGGTATGATTTCGATACCAAGTTGCGATAATGTATCGCTTACTTGCTTACGTGCTGTAGGTGAATCATCGGCATGAAGAATTTTGCGGCCTGCAAATTCGTTCACGATGCTTTTATCAAGAATATCTTCAGATATTTGGACTTCGTATTCAACGATTTCGGCGAGCACTTTTTCTACATCGATAATTTCAACCAACTGCTCTTGGTCATCACGTTTCAATTTCGTTAAGGCTGTTAGGTAGTGATTTTTACCAATAGCAGTTGGCGGCGGCATGATATCTGACCATGTCATATTGACAATTTGATCAACTTTACCAATTAAAAAGCCTTGCACGGTGCGATTGTACTCAGTGATAACGAGGTTTGTATCTTCGATGTGTTTAGCTTCTGGCATGTTTATCGCTTTGCGTAAATCAATCACTGGAATGGATTCGCCGCGAATATTTACGACCCCAGACACTTTAGGATGCGCATGGGGAATTTTACTAATTTGCGGTAACTTGACCACTTCTTTCACTTTGAACACATTGAGTGCGAATAAGTGGCGGCTGTGTAGGTAAAATAGCAAAAGCTCTAAGCGGTTTTCACCGACCAGTTGCGTACGCTTATCAACAGAAGCAAGAACACCTGACATATTTCACCCTAAATACCTAATACAGAGATAGTATAGTCTACTATTATTTTTCATCGACATGCATTAGGAATTTTCCATCAGTTGCCAAAGAGCAAGCATTACAGTACCGTATCGATAATTTCCTCCACTATAAATCGCAAGGATTATGCATCATATATTTAATCGTTTAGTGGTACTTATTCGCAGTCATATAGATCAAGTAAGTTGGCAGGCTGTGGTATTTACTACGCTTTTGCATATGCTACTTATTTGGTGGCTACTTATGCTTGCAGGAGAGCAAGCGCTCACACCACTCAGTACTTATTTTTATTATTATGTAGTAACAACATCAACAGTTGGCTATGGCGACTTTAGCGCTAGCACAGAGCTTGGCCGTTGGATTGTCGCATTACTACAAATACCTTTTGGTTTAGCATTATTTGGCGTTCTGTTAGGAAAAACAGGGCAAACAGTAACTTATTTAATTAGGCGCGCTATGACGGGTGATAAAAGCTTCGCACATATAAACAATCACATAATTATCTTTGGTTGGCACGATACACGGACTAAGAAGATGGTTGACTATATTTTGGCCGATCATAAACGTTTAGATCGTCGTATTCTATTGGCGGTCACAGAGCAAATGGAACATCCATTTTTAGCAAATCCGATGGTTGATTTTGCTCGGCTAAGTAGCTTTACTGACTTAGATGAGTTGAAAAGAATCGCCATTGATCGCGCCGACAAAATTATAATTGATGGCCAAGATGATGACCAAACGTTTACAACAGCCCTGCGTATTAGCAAGTTGGTCAATGAACAGTGCCACATCAGTGCGCACTTTACTGATGAAACTAAAATCGAAATGCTACATGAGCATTGCCACAATGTAGAATGTAGTAGTGCTAAATCAGCAGAGATATTAGTGCGTTCAATGCAAGACCCAGGTTCAAGCCGCGTGCAAGAAGAGTTGTTATCGACACTACACGGGGATACTCAATTTAGTTTACCAATTCCAAAAGGCGTGCAAGCAATGGAATTTGGCAAGCTGTTTCATCACTTTAAATATAGTCACGATGCTATACTACTGGGTGTCGCACATAACTTGAGTGCAAAAAATATGGACTTAAACCCGCCACTTGATTATGTAGTAAGTGAGGGAGATATTTTGCATTATATTGCTGCGGAGCGTGTTTTGAGCGACGAAGTTGATTGGTCAGCGTTGGTATAGTACCAATCCGCAATAATACTTAATCATTTTGAGGGATTAAACCTGTTGCTAACTGCGTTAAAAATTCCTCATTTAGAACAACTAAATAACAAAATTTTTGCCTTGCTATCAACAAGGTTTTATTGCCTCAAAATGGACCACTTAATTAAGCGAATTGGTATTTATGAGTGAAGTTGCGTTTTTAATTATTGTATTGAGTGCCTACATCTTACCTGTGGTCATTGTGCTCAATAGTAAACGCACTCAGGGCCACGAAAAGAATGCTTGGTTAATAGGTATCATCTTCTTTTCGTGGTTAGCTTTAGTGATGTACTTAACAATTATCCCCAAACACGGACGGGTCAAAAAACACCGCAAAGTAAAACCCAAGGGTTAACTTACGCCTTAAGGCTTCAAGCTGCTGTATCACTTCAACTGTTTTAGTTTATGATCTATCACAGGGTCATCCGGTGAGAGTTGTTGCGCTACTTCTAATACCTTAATAGCATCGTTTGGGTGTTCATCTTGATGTTTGATTGCAACATCAATCAGCGGTTGCACATCAATCGCATCCTTTTGCTCTTGCATATGCTCAGCTTTTTCTTCTGCTAAAATTGTATGCGCGGTGCTTAGTAAGGCTAAACGATGTGGCGAACTCTTGTTTGCTTTATTTAGACGACGATAATAGTCTTCTTTAAAGCGCAGGGTTTTGGTTTGCTGGCGGAATTGGGCTATATCAACTTGCTGGTGGCTAATAAAATCAACAGCAACATCTTTATAAAAACCAAATTTGTTCAGGTATGTTGCATGAACACTATGACCCATGCCGAACACGCGCAAGTGGGTTAGTTGTGGGTAACGTTTAGCATGAGCTCGGTCGATGCGATTAGTTGGATCGTAAATAATATAACCCTTTGCATGGCCTAAATCTAAATCGTGGTAGTCACCGTTCCAATCGAATTTTTGCGCGATTTCGGTGCTTGAACGATCATCCCATGGCGCTTTTTCTTTGTTTTTTGTGCTAACAGGGTGAAAGAGTAAAACTTTATCAAGCTTTAATAGATTGGCAAATGCACCAACGGCAAAGCCTCCTCGACTCAAGCCATAACCTAACCGCTCTTTAAATCCACCAATCAGTGGTGCTAGCTGCTCAATGAAAAACAACAGATTACGGTGTCTAAACCAGTTACTAATGCCTAAATGTTGAAAGGCGATAATATTCACATCTTGCTTTTTCGCGAGCTTATAAGCCCAAGGCGAAAAATCATCAGTGATATCATGTTCTTGATAATTTGTTCCAGCAGGAGAGAAGGTAATTAGCAGGGGCTTATTGGCATCAATGATATGGTATTTTACATAAACATCGCCGAGCAAGTCACCGCCGGTCATAGGAGTAAGGCTTTGTTGCTCATCGCGGGGGAGACTGGTCCATTCCTCTAACCAATACAGTAATTTCATACATCCCCCTTAGTACCTCTAAAATAAAGGGGCGAAATTATAGCAAAAATAGCAGCTCATTAAAAATGGTCGCTACTTTGATTCGCTCATTGCTATGATCTGTTGCCAATCGTGTTCGGTTACCGGCATTACTGACAGTCGTCCGCCTTTTTTAAGGGCTATTTCGGTAATTGACTCATTGACTTTAATTGCTTGCAGGCTAACTAGCTTTTTAAGGTGTGATTGATATTTCACATCGACCACAAACCAGCGCGGGTTATCAGCGGTTGCTTTGGCATCGTAGTAATCGCTATTTAAATCAAACTGTGTTGGGTCGGCATAGGCTTCGCGAGTTACCGTAGCGATACCTGCAACACCCACCTGTTTGCAACTTGAATGATAAATCATCACCAAGTCACCTTGCTTGATACCATCGCGAAGAAAGTTGCGGGCTTGATAATTACGCACGCCATCCCACATAGAGGTTTGCTCAGGTGCGTTTTTTAGATCATCAATTGAAAATGCATCGGGTTCGGTTTTAAAAAGCCAATAAGCCATAATTAGGTGCTCTTACAAAGATTTACTTCCAATTAGTCTATAGTATCATTAAACGCTTGTCGGGATTGAGGATAAATAAATGAGCCAAGTATTAGATGACCTACTGTCATTAATGTCGTTAGAAGAGATCGAGCAAGGCTTGTATCGCGGGCAAAGCCAAGATTTAGGGTTTAGAGCTGTATTCGGTGGCCAAGTAATGGGGCAAGCCCTATCTGCAGCAAAAGAAACATTACCACAAGGGCGTATTGTTCACTCTTTACACTCTTACTTTTTACGCCCAGGTGATGCTGCAAAGCCGATTGTCTATGATGTCGAGAATATTCGTGATGGTAAAAGCTTTAGTACTCGCCGTGTAAAAGCAATTCAATACGGTAAGCCGATTTTTTACATGACCGCCTCATTTCAAGGTGAAGAAGAGGGCTTATCACATCAAGCGCAGATGCCTGATGTACCTCAGCCTGAAGAATTAAAATCATCTCTTGAATTTTACCAAGCAAATGCAGAGCTTATTCCTGAACAAATTCGTAATAAGTTCATCCGTGAAGTACCGATTGAAATGCGTCCTGTGACTTTCCATAACCCGTTCAAACCACAAGTTATGGAGCCAGTTAAGCATATTTGGTTTAAAGCAAATGGTGAGATGCCTGATGACCAGCGTATTCATAATTACTTACTTGCTTACGCGTCTGATTTTGAATTTTTACCAACCGCATTACAACCACACGGTGTATCGTTTATGCAGCCGAATATGCAGGTTGCGACGATTGACCATGCAATGTGGTTCCACCGTCCTTTTAGACTTGATGATTGGATTTTATATTCGGTTGATAGCCCAAGTGCGAGTTCTGGTCGTGGTTTGGTACGAGGTCAGTTCTTTGATCGTCAAGGCAATTTGGTTGCCTCAACGATCCAAGAAGGGGTCATGCGCCAGCGTTAATTTTCTGAATGCTGAGCTTGGCTTTGCACTATATCATCAATTGACTGCCAGACCCGTGCTGGCAGCAATGCTTTAAGATATAAATACACTTCACACAGCTCATTGCTGCCCGTTAAGCCTTGCTCTGTTTCGGTAATTAGCTTTTGCTCACGTAAGCTTGAAATAAAACCAATAAGCACTTTTTTATCAAAGAACTCTGGGGTTTTAATGCCATGCAAGGTGCCTAAGCGCTCTGCTAACACTTGGCTTTCGTGTTCAAGTTCTTCACGCTCAATACCACTGCTAGTTTGAATAAAGCCAACCACGATAGCGTAACGCTGTAGCGTTAGGTTTAAGGCACGACCTAGCATTTCGAGTTTTGCTAAACAGTCGTTGCTGTTGGTGATCTTGATATTATCGCCATCAATTTCAATGAGATCTTGATCAACGAAGCTTGCTAGAACCCGAGTAATGTAGTTTTCATCTAACTCATGTAGGAACCACTCTTTGGCAAACAGCGGGTAAAAACGCGCAATTAAGGCTTGGCACTCTGCTAAGGTCGTTTTGTGTGCCTTGAATAAATGCAGCGCCAATAAGCTTGGAACTGCAAATAAGTGCAATACGTTATTTCGGTAGTAGTTAAACAGTGTTTTTTCTTTATCGTTGATAGCGATAATTTCGCCAAATTCATCACTGATAACATCAAACTTATTAAGTTTGAGTGCATGCTCTAGTAGCTGTTCTGCGCTTTCGTCTGGTGTGGTCACCTTTTCACTGTAACTGGCGCTACGTTGTAAATGAAGATAAAACTCAAGTTGAGCAATCAGCTTAGGTCTACTCAATGCATGTTTATCATTAACTAATAAAATCATGGCAAGTAGATTCACAGCATTTAGTGCAGCAGCACTATTAATATTAACCATTACCTTATCAGCAAGTTCGGCGACCTGCGGTCCAAGCCATTGTGGTTTCTGAACATCAGTTGGGTGAATAGATTCACGCCAATCAGGTTGTTGATCATTTAGGTATTGATTAATCGAAATAGGGTCGCCAAAGTTTAGGTAACCACGGCCATAGTTTTTTAGGTTTTTTATCGCTTTAAAGATACCTAATACCGACTCACCTTTCTTATCGTTACCAGCAAGCTCTTTTAAGTAGGTATTAATTTCCATTACGTGCTCATAACCAATGTATACAGGAACAATCGAAATAGGGCGATCAATGCCACGTAGCATGGCTTGCAACGTCATGGCGAGCATGCCTGTTTTTGGGGGTAACAAGCGACCAGTGCGGCTACGGCCACCCTCAGTGTAAAACTTTACTGAATAGCCTTTGATAAATAACTGGCTCAGGTACTCTTTAAATACAGATGAATACAATTTATTGCCCGCGAATGAGCGGCGAATAAAGAAAGCACCACTACGACGGAAAATACCACCTGCTGGGAAGAAGTTTAAGTTGATACCTGCGGCGATATGCGGCGGAACCAAGCCCAAATGGTAAATAGAGTAGGTCAGCAATAAGTAATCCATATGCGAGCGGTGACATGGCATATAAATAATCTCGTGACCTTTATCTGTAAGCTCATGCACTTGTTCAGAAAACTTAATATCAATACCGTTATAAAGTTTATTCCAAAGCCAAGTTAAAATACGGTCTGCAACACGAATAGTTGCATCGCTGTAATTGGCGGCAATCTCATCAAGTAATTTAAGGGCATTTTGGCGAGCTTGCTCTTGGCTGATGTTCTTTTCTTTCGCTTCTATTTGAATTGCTTTTTTAATTGTTGGTGATGCAAGTAGCGAATTAAAAAGCTGCTCACGCGATGGCATCTTCGGGCCTGTCGCTGCTAGTTTTTGACGGCGAAAGTGTACACGAGCTACACGTAATAATTTATGCGGAAGCTCATCAACATCGGCTTTTTCATTTACTAATAAAGATAAGTCGAGCGGCTGACTAAAACGAATAAAGTTATCGCGCCCAGAGAATAGCAGCACAAAGAACTTACGAAACCAGCTAGGAGTTAATGAGTGAGATACCAAAGTCCCCAAACCTGGCTTTTCTTTTCCTGGGTTTCTGCCCCATAAAATCGTCACTGGGATCACTTGAACGTTTTTCTCACCTGATTGCATCAGATGGTCAATAATCTGTTTGCCTTGTTGCAGGGCATTGCTTGGTTTACTTTTGTTACCAATTAGCGGTGGCGGGTTTTGAATACCAATAAAGCGATCAAGTTCAGCATTACCTAATAACTGTTCTTCGGTTGGGTCTGGTAAACCGTATTTCTTACATACCCGTGCGAGTGCGGCTAAATCAGAACGCGCATTAAGCCTAACAATATAGAAGGTCGGGTTGGCTGGGTTTAGATTGTATTGTTCAATCGGGTTTTCTGGTAGCACCTTACTTTTTACAAACAAGCGGTTCATACCGGCAGAAATGAAATTTAAACAACGATTAATGATACGCATCAACTCACCAAAGTTATTAGTAGATATTAAATAGACCGAGTGTGGTCAAAAATAAGCAGCATAGAATAACAATTATTAACTGGACTGACCATTTAAAAGCGATTTTCTAGCTCCTTTACCGAACCAAGTATAATTTAAAGACGCTAATGTTATTGATAAAGTTCGAAAAATAAACAAAATTTAATTTAGACCTTTGGGATTTTCAAAATAGTTGTTGCATTTATCACCAATCTATCTATAATACGCAGGCTTTCAAAATTCCCTCGGGAACTTGGAAGGAAAAATTAAGCTTGGATTTCAAGCTAATAAACAGGAATTCCGATTTGGAATTCAACGTAGATATAAGAGAACAGCCGACATCTTAATTAATAAGTATGTTTCGGTCGTTTTTTTATGCTCTTTTTAAATGCTCTTTATATTGAGGTTTAAGAATGTCAAATCAACGCATTCGTATTCGCCTAAAAGCTTTTGACCACCGTTTGATTGACCAATCAACGGCGGAAATCGTGGAAACTGCGAAACGCACTGGCGCACAAGTACGTGGTCCAATCCCACTACCTACACGCTTTGAACGTTTTACTGTACTAACTTCACCGCACGTTAACAAAGACGCGCGTGATCAGTACGAAATCCGCACCCATAAACGTCTGATCGACATCGTAGAACCAACTGACAAGACTGTTGACGCTCTTATGCGTTTAGATCTTGCTGCTGGTGTTGATGTTCAAATCAGCCTGGGTTAATCGGAAGATTAGAGAGGTTTTAGGAAAATGGCATTAGGTCTAGTCGGTCGTAAAGTGGGTATGACACGTATCTTCACTGAAGATGGTGTATCTATCCCTGTGACAGTTATCGAAGCGACTCCTAACCGTATTGCTCAGATCAAATCTGAAGCAACTGACGGTTATAACGCGCTTCAAGTAACCGCAGGCACTAAAAAAGCAAGCCGTGTAAACAAAGCAGCAGCGGGTCACTTCGCTAAAGCTGGTGTTGAAGCGGGTCGCGGTCTGTGGGAATTCCGCCTAAATGGTGGTGAAGGCGATTTTGAAGTAGGCGCTGAGCTTACTGTTGAATTATTCAACGAAATCAACAAAGTTGACGTAACCGGTACTTCTAAAGGTAAAGGTTTCCAAGGTGGTGTTAAGCGCTGGAACTTTAGCATGCAAGACGCTACTCACGGTAACTCTCTATCTCACCGTGCTCCTGGTTCAATCGGTCAAAACCAATCACCTGGTAAGGTGTTTAAAGGTAAGAAAATGGCCGGTCACATGGGTGCTGAGCGTGTAACGACTCAAAACTTAGAACTAGTTCGCGTTGACGCTGAGCGTAACTTGCTTTTAGTTAAAGGTGCAGTACCTGGCGCTATCGGCGGTGACGTTATCGTTAAACCAGCTGTTAAAGCATAAGTCCTGGAGATTTAGTGATGGAATTAGCAATTAAAGACGCTTCTGGCGCTCTTGAAGTTTCTGAAGCTACTTTTGGACGTGAGTTTAACGAAGCATTAGTACACCAAGTAGTTGTTGCTTACGCAGCAGGTGCTCGTCAAGGTACTCGTGCTCAGAAGACACGTTCTGAAGTAAGCGGTGGTGGTAAAAAACCATGGTCTCAAAAAGGTACTGGCCGTGCACGTGCTGGTACAATTCGTAGCCCAATTTGGCGTTCAGGTGGCGTTAGCTTCGCAGCTAAACCACAAGATCACAGCCAAAAAGTAAACCGTAAAATGTACCGCGGTGCGATCAAAAGCATCTTATCTGAATTAGTTCGTCAAGAGCGTTTAATCGTTGTTGAACAGTTTGGTCTTGAAGCACCAAAAACTAAAGAACTAGTTGCTAAGCTTAAAGAACTTGAGCTTAAAGATGTTCTAATCGTGACTGAAGAAGTAGATGAGAATCTTTTCTTATCGGCACGTAACCTATACAAGGTTGACACGCGTGATGTAGCTGGTATCGATCCTGTAAGCCTAATCGCTTTCGATAAGGTACTTATTACAGCTGCTGCTGTTAAGCAACTTGAGGAGGCGCTAGCATGATCCGTGAAGAACGTCTTTTAAAAGTGATCCTTGCTCCACACATCTCTGAAAAAAGCACTATCGCTGCTGAAGAAAACAACACGATTGTTTTCAAAGTAGCTTCTGATGCAACTAAAGCTGAAATCAAAGCTGCAGCAGAAAAGCTTTTTGAAGTAGAAGTAACTGGTGTTCGCACACTAAACGTTAAGGGTAAAACAAAACGTACTGGCATGCGTTTCGGTCGTCGTTCAGACTGGAAGAAAGCTTACGTTACTCTTAAAGAAGGTAGCGAGCTAGACTTTGTCGGCGGCGCCGAGTAATAAGGGGAGTTAGAATTATGGCACTTCAAAAGTGTAAACCAACTTCTGCGGGTCGTCGTCACCTGGTTAAAGTGGTTAACCCAGATCTACATAAGGGTAAACCTTACGCACCACTACTAGAGAAAAACTCTAAGTCTGGTGGTCGTAATAACAAAGGTCGTATCACGGTTCGTCACATCGGTGGTGGTCATAAGCATCATTACCGTGTAATCGACTTTAAACGCACTAAAGATGGCATTCCAGCTGTTGTTGAGCGTCTAGAGTATGATCCAAACCGTAGCGCAAACATCGCTCTTGTATTATATGCAGACGGTGAGCGTCGTTACATTATTGCACCTAAAGGCTTAAAAGCTGGTGATTCAATCCAATCTGGTATTGATGCACCAATCAAAGCTGGTAACACGTTACCAATGCGTAACATGCCTGTAGGTTCGACTGTTCACAACGTAGAATTAAAACCAGGTAAAGGTGCGCAAATCGCACGTTCTGCTGGTGCATACGTTCAAATCCTTGCTCGTGAAGGTCAATACGTAACTCTACGTCTTCGTTCTGGCGAAGTTCGTAAAGTTCTATCTGACTGTCGCGCAACACTTGGTGAAGTAGGTAATGCTGAGCATATGCTTCGTTCACTAGGTAAAGCTGGTGCAAATCGCTGGCGTGGTATCCGTCCGACAGTTCGTGGTGTTGCCATGAACCCGGTAGATCACCCGCACGGTGGTGGTGAAGGTCGTACATCTGGTGGTCGTCATCCTGTGTCTCCATGGGGTAAACCGACTAAAGGTGCTAAGACACGTAAGAACAAGCGTACTGATAAATTTATCGTACGTCGTCGTACTAAATAATAGTTGAGGAATAGCCATGCCACGTTCTCTCAAGAAAGGTCCTTTTATTGACCTACACTTGCTGAAGAAGGTAGAGAAAGCGTTGGAAAGCGGTGACAAGAAGCCAATTAAAACTTGGAGCCGTCGTTCAATGATCATACCTAACATGATCGGATTGACCATCGCTGTCCATAATGGTCGTCAGCACGTTCCTGTGTTCATCACAGACGAAATGATCGGTCACAAACTAGGTGAATTTGCACCAACTCGCACTTACCGCGGTCACGCTGCGGATAAGAAAGCGAAGAAACGTTAAGAGGGGAATGATAAATGCAAGCATTAGCTAAACATAAATTCGCCTCTGGTTCGGCGCAAAAAGCACGTCTAGTTGCAGATCAGATCCGCGGACTTCCGGTTGATCGCGCTCTAGAAATCCTGGCGTACAGCCCTAAAAAAGCGGCTGTATTAGTTAAGAAAGTACTTGAGTCTGCTATTGCTAACGCAGAGCATAACGAAGGTGCTGACATTGATGAGCTTCGTGTAACTACGATCTTTGTGGACGATGGTCCAACAATGAAGCGTATTATGCCACGTGCTAAAGGACGCGCAGACCGCATCCTTAAGCGTACAAGCCACATCACTGTTGTGGTTTCAGATAGCTAGGAGTATAAGTAATGGGACAAAAAGTTCATCCTACTGGTATTCGCCTAGGTATCTCTAAACCTTGGGTTTCTACCTGGTACGCGAATTCAAAAGATTTCTCTGATCAGCTTTTTGGCGATCACAAAGTACGTACATTCCTTACTAAGGAATTAAAAGCGGCTTCTGTGTCTAAAATCGTTATTGAGCGTCCAGCTAAATCTATCCGTGTAACAATTCACACAGCTCGTCCTGGTGTTGTTATCGGTAAAAAAGGCGAAGACGTTGAAAAACTACGTCAAGCAGTAACTAAGATTGCAGGTGTTCCGGCTCAGATTAATATCGCTGAAGTTCGTAAGCCTGAACTTGATGCACAACTAGTAGCTGACGGTATTGCGTCACAGCTAGAGCGTCGTGTTATGTTCCGTCGCGCTATGAAGCGTTCGGTACAAAATGCAATGCGCATTGGTGCAAAGGGTATCAAAGTTGAAGTTAGCGGTCGTCTTGGCGGTGCTGAGATCGCACGTTCAGAATGGTATCGTGAAGGTCGTGTACCTCTACATACTCTTCGTGCTGATATCGACTACGCAACTTCTGAAGCCTTAACCACTTATGGTATCATTGGTGTTAAAGTTTGGATCTTCAAAGGCGAAGTTATTGGTGGTTTACCACTAGTACAAGAGCAAGAGAAGCCAGCTAAACGCGCGCCAAAGAAAGCCAAAAAAAGTGCTAAGTAGAGGTAGCGAGTAATGTTACAGCCAAAACGTACAAAATTCCGTAAAATGCACAAAGGCCGCAACCGCGGTTTAGCGCAAAACGGTAACAAAGTAAGCTTCGGTACTTTCGGTTTGAAAGCTACTGGCCGTGGCCGTATGACTGCTCGTCAAATCGAAGCAGCTCGTCGTGCTATGACACGTCACGTAAAGCGTCAAGGTAAAATCTGGATTCGTGTATTCCCAGATAAGCCAATTACGAACAAACCATTAGAAGTTCGTATGGGTAAAGGTAAAGGTTCTGTTGAATATTGGGTTGCTGAAATTCAACCTGGTAAAGTACTTTACGAAATGGAAGGTGTTTCTGAAGAGCTTGCTCGTGAAGCATTCAACCTTGCAGCGCGTAAATTACCATTCACAACAACTTTCGTAACTCGGACGGTGATGTAATGAAAGCTAGCGAACTAAAAGACAAAAGCGTAGAAGAGCTAAATGCTGAACTTCTAGGACTTCTTCGTGAGCAGTTCAACCTGCGCATGCAAGCAAGCACTGGTCAGTTAGCTCAGACACACACGCTAAGAACAGTACGTCGCGATATCGCGCGTGTAAAAACAGTTATTAACCAGAAGGCAGGTCAATAATGAGCGATAAAATCCGTACTCTTCAAGGCCGTGTAATCAGCGACAAGATGGACAAATCTTTCACTGTTGCTATCGCACGTTACGTGAAGCATCCAGTATATGGTAAATTCATCAAACGTACGACTAAACTACACGTACATGACGAAAACAACACAGCTCAAACTGGTGACGTAGTTACTATTTCTGAGTGCGCTCCTATTTCTAAGACTAAGTCTTGGACTTTAGTAGACGTTGTTGAGCGTCCAAAGAAAGCTTAGTTTTTAATTAAGTTTCCTTACTAAAAAGCCCCGGCATCTGCTGGGGCTTTTTGTTTTTAAAATACAGCAATATGCTGATCGAGAGAGTGGCTTTTTAACTTGAGTTCATTAACTCAAGTTTGTTACCGCTATGCCAATTCATTTCTCACATGCTTTAAATAGGCTTGTAGGCTTTCTTGCCAAAGTACCATGGCATCAGTTAATGAATCCTTCAAAGGTTTGTTATCGAGTAGCCTACGCTCAATTTTCTTAAGTTCTAAACCATAGCGGTTAAAGCCTAGTTGCAAAGCTGTGCTAGCTTGGCGGTGGAGTAGCTTGATACACTGATCTTTATCGTCTTCGACGAGCTGCTGGCAGCGGATCAGTTTGTTTCTAGCTGAGAGTACAAACTCGTTGTAAATTGATGACATCTCATCTTCATTGAATGAACTTACAAGAGTGGCTGCGGCCGTTTCATCATAAAGTGTATCACGCAGTTCTACGGCAATACTTGCTGCTTGATTCGTTTGTGAATCACTGAGCGCTTGGCGTAGTTTTTGCTGCTTTATTGGCTTGCCTACAATGTCTTTAATACCGAGTGCTAAGTACTCTTTAATTTCATCCGGACTAAGGCTTGCGGTAAACGCTAATACAGGGGTTCGTTGGTTTAAATGGTCAATATTTTTTAGCTTTTTCAGCACTTCTTGGCCAGTTAGATCTGGTAAATTCATATCCAATAATACTACATCAAAGTGATGTTTCTGCATCAGTTCAATTGCGCTGGTACCATCTTTAGCAAGCTTAATTTTGTGTTCATCATCGGCCATAAATTCAATGGCAATTTTCTGGTTTAAATCGAGATCTTCAACTAATAAAACATCAAGACCGGTTACGTAATCTTTTGATTGATGGCGTTGTTCAACTAAGCTGAGTTCACCAATAGCAAGAGGAATATCAAAGCTGAAAGTACTGCCTTTATCTAGTTCACTTTCAATAATCAGTTTACTGCCTAATTTTTCGAGTAAACGACTGGTGATCGCTAAGCCAAGGCCCGTTCCGCCTTTTTCTTTACCTGCGCTGCTTTGTACATAAGGTTCTGTTAGGTATGCAATCTCTTCATCTTCAATACCTGGACCTGAGTCTATTACACTAACACGCACAAGGTGATCTAATTGACCTTCATTTAGCAGTTTAACATGGATTTTTACGGCACCGTGGTCGGTAAATTTAATCGCATTTCCAACAAGATTAATAATTACTTGCCTGAGTTTTTGTTGGTCGCAGTAATAACATGCTTGTTCGGGTAGGTTGTAAATAAGTTCAAATTTTAAGTGTTTTTGCTCTGCTAAAGGGCTAAGTAAAAGGCAGAGGTTATTGAGCCAGGTTTTAAACTCTACGTCTTCTTCGTAAAGCGCTTCATCACGTTGGTCGAGGCTTGCATAGTCGAGTACTTTATCTACCAATAGGTTTAGTGATTCAGCTGAGTTAATTATCGCCTCACAGTAAGGCTTATCTCGTGGGTCACTCGACTGATTCATTATTAACTGTGCACTTCCTAAAATTCCATTTAATGGTGTGCGTATCTCATGGCTGATAGTTGATAAGAATAAGCCACGTATTTCTAGATCTTTATGCGCTTTTTCGGCTAATTGGTTTAAGTTTTGTTCGCGACGTTCATTACATAAAAGTGCCATACCTGTTGCGTAAAAGATCGGCGCGATGACGCCATTTATCAACAAAGGGATACTAAACCAATTTGTAGATAGTAGATTAGCTGCAGTGACATTTTCCATCATTACAGTACGGCCTGTGAAAACCGCTAGAAGAATGCTGAGAATTAAAATATAAACAATACTGCCATTTGGGTAACTTTTACGACCATTACGAATGAATAAAGCCAGTAAAAATAGTACCTCAACGATATGTTGAAGGTCTGAAACCAGAATTCGACTACGTAATTCTGCGCTGTCGGAGGCAAGGTAAATTATACTGATAGCTAGTACGACGGTAATAGTAATAAAGGTTTTAAAGCCAACGCATTTGGCATTTAAAAATTGGCAAATAGCGAGTACATGAATAATGGAGGCACTAAAGAGCAACGTATTTGCAATGCCAACACTGGCAATATTATTGATGTGGCCATGTAATGCAAAACTCATTACTGATGCAAACATCACTAAAGGATAGAAAATATAAAGTAAAGTACCCGGAGTTTTTTTATTGGTTCGCCATGTAAGATAGTTAAGAAGGGTCATCACTGCCATCATGGCTGCACTGGCGTAATATAAAGTAACAGAATCGAGCATTGTATTTCCGGTGTTTTGCAATCAGTTTGAGCATAAAGTCAATTGCAGTGTTTAGCAACCAGAAACAAAAACAGACGCGGCTGCGTCTGTTTTAACTAGTAGGATGTTTGGTTTAACGAATTTCGTCTGGAATATTTTGCTGTGCCCAAGACAATAGCTCGATACGGTTACGACATTTAGTTTTTCTAAATGCACTATATAAATGAGTTTTAACTGTATGTGGGCTGATGCTTAAGTCTTCAGCAATTTCTTTATTCTTCGAACCTTTACTCATTAGTGAGATAATTGCTTTTTCACGTTTAGTAAGTTTAACCGGTTCGATATCACCATCTGTCAATTTGTGGAGTGCATCTTTATTGAACTGCAACATACGATTTAGTGCGTTACACATGATATCGCGGCGGTACCATAGTTGATCTTCAAGTAATAAACGAATGCCTTTCATTAACACATCTGCATTATCTGTTGTGTAAAATACACCACGAATACCACTTAATAGAGCACGGTTAGCAAGTTCAGGGTTTTCATCTAAGTTAAACAGTACGATATCGCATTTCATTCGAAGATTAACTAGTTGTTCTTTTAACTTACCCCACGGATCAGTGCTTGAAGTTTCAATAAATAACAAGCGTGTTCCTTCTGGTACTTCAGAGATATCAGTACCAGATGTCACTGCAAGTCCTTGTGTTTTTAACAATGGCTCTAATACGTTTATGCCAATAGTGTTAATTGGCTCTGGATCTAATAATAAAAAGGCTGAACTACTCATATATATACACTCTTGAATAAAGTTGACAGTTAAATCCTATCACGCAATCCACCCCTTTCGTATTAGAAATTTCTGAGAGTTGTGCAGGAAAAGTACAGTTTGTGTGTGTTTTCTGTCAAAAATTACAGTTAGTTAACAAAGTGCAGTATGTTAACTAACTGATATATAATTATTATAGCTGAAAATAATATGTTTGTGCTAGTTTTTACAATTGTTTACATATCAAAGTATTAGATCGGTTGTTTTTTCTTGTCTTGATATGGAGGCCAGCCCATTTCTTTACCTGCTAGCATGTGTAGATGTATATGGTACACAGTTTGTCCACCATGGTCATTACAGTTCATTACGACGCGAAAACCGTCTTCACTAAAGCCAAATTGCTTGGCGAGCTTTGCTGCAACCACATATAAGTGACCGACTAAAGCTGCATTTTCTTCTGTAACATCGTTAATTGTCGCTATTGGAGTTTTTGGGATGATCAGTACATGAAAAGGGGCTTGCGGGTTGATATCTTTAAAAGCCAGTGATAGCTCATCTTCATAAATAATATCAGCTGGGATCTCTCGGTTAATAATCTTTGTAAAAATAGTCTCTTGGCTCATACTTAGCTCTCTTATAAATGTGGTTAAATGACCACCCACTAATGACAAACTTTATTTGCAGTGTCAAACTGAAACTGCCGCAAGTTGAACAACCAAGGAGTGAACATGCGTAAGTTAGTATTACTGAGTAGTGCTTTAATGCTATTTAACAGTTTTAGCAGTGTAGCTGAGACTATTCACTTTCCAGAAGAGTTTGTACCTTTACAAGTTGGAGAGCGCCTTATTGAGCAGTCGTTTTTCAGTCGTGTTGACGATGTTGAGCTTGCTCCTGGTACATACCAAGTGAAGATGAAATACACAGATCTATACGAACAAGGATACGATGACCATCAAGTTGTTGAGTCTGAGCCGTTTTGGGTTGAGCTCACGGTGGAAAGTGGCAAGGACTATGATTTAGTGTTCAATCGTGCCAATAATGCTGTAGCCGCAGAAGTATTTGCTGAATCACCGCAAGTAAGCTTAAAAGCCAAGGGCAGTGAACTTGCTGTGCCTTTATCTATAGTTAGCTATCGTGTAGCAAGCACGCCAGTACAAGCTGTGGCAAGCGCCCCAGTTGCAGCTACAAGCAACAAGCCTGCGACTGCAAAACCTGTTACATTGCCTGCAAAAGTACCCGGCGGACAAGCAGGACTTAAAAATATGCCAAATGCGGCTGCGATGCTTGAATTTTGGTGGCAACAAGCAAGCCCTGAAGAGCGCCGTGCCTTCTTACAAAAAGTAAGTAACTAATAAAAGAATTAAAAAAGGCGCTGATTTTCAGCGCCTTTTTTGTGTTTGATGACTTACTTTGCAAATAAGTCGTCAACAGTACCTTGTGCAAGTGGGTGGTAACCCGGACGTGCTTTTAAGTACACATCATGTGCCCAGTCTTTTCTACCGTTTTTAATAAGTGCTTTATAGAGTGGCACAATTAATTTACGGCGACCGATGCCTGATAGATGTTTATCTAAAGCAGGGTAGATAGGTTGATAACCATTACCTACCGCTAGCATAAACCATGCGAAAGCGCGCTCTGCATTAGTTGACTGTGTTAGGTTGAATTGATTATCCAGCTCAGTCATTTTTGCAATGCTTAAATCGCGAGGAAGATTATTTAAAAAGTGTAGCCACTCATGAACTGACCAATCTGCTGTTGGTAATTGGGCTGCACTGATCTCACCGTTTAACCATGTTTTGGTTACTGCATCAACTTTATCGAAGGCATCAGAGGTTGGATTCGGTGCATCGCTTGGTAAACCAGGCTCAAAGATCCATTCATTGACTTTATCCATGCTCACTACGCCAGGATATTTGTCGATAAGGTTGGCTTTTAAGTAAGTAACAAATTGAGCTGTTGTAAGAGACTTAAACGCAAACTGGTCAAAGTAACCTTTTACGAATGGGTCGAACTTGTCACGGCCAAATTTGTTTTCAAGATAAATTAAGAAAAGCTGACCTTTAGTGTAAGGCACTGAGCTAAATGCATCATCAGGATCGCGGCCATTAAGTTTTAAGTTAAGGCGCGTATCTGGTGCTGGCAGAGTTTTAAGTAATGCACGTAAGCCGGCTGCATCAAGCGCTTGTTCCATAACTGCACGGTCACGGCCAAACACTTCTTCCATAATGCGGTTTTCAACGTAAGACGTGAAACCTTCATTTAGCCATAAGTCTTCCCACGTCGCATTAGTCACTAAGTTACCAGACCAAGAGTGAGCAAGCTCGTGAGCAATTAGGTTTACTAAGCTTTTATCACCAGCAACAACTGTTGGGGTGATGAAAGATAAGCGTGGGTTTTCCATGCCACCAAATGGGAAGCTTGGTGGTAGCATTAATAAGTCATAACGACCCCATGCGTATTCACCATACATAGCGTTAGTTTTATCGATCATCGCTTGTGTGTCGTTAAACTCAGCAACAGATGCATCTAAAATTGTTGGCTCAGCAAAGATACCTGTTTGCTTAGACATGGCTTTAAATTCTAAATTACCAGCACCAATTGCGATTAAGTATGGCGAAATTGGTTGTGGCATATTAAATAAGTAATCGCCGTCTTTATAAAGAGCATCTTTATTATCAGCACTCATTACCGCACGAATGTCTTTAGGGGTGTGAATACGTGCCGAGTATGTTACGCGCATTGCTGGCGTATCTTGTACTGGGATCCAGCTACGAGCATGAATTGCTTGTGATTGGCTGTACATAAATGGGTGTGATTTACTGGCTGTTTGCTCTGGCGTTAACCACTGTAAACCTGAAGCTTCTGGGCGGCTGTTGTAGTAAATACGAGCTTTAACCGCTTGGCTTTTAAATTTAATTGTTAATTTTGAGCCCTTCACGTCATCACGTGCAGCAAGGGTGAAGTCAGCCTTGTGCCAGCTGCCTTTTTGATCTTGATACATTACTTTGTCGATATCTAAATCGCGTGTATCAAGTACTAGCGTTTTGCTTGTTGCATTGTGCCAATCTAGCGTGTGCTCAACAAAACCTTCAAGTTGTTTGTCATCAAAATCAACATCTAAATCTAGTAGTAGGTGAGTGGTTGTTACGTCATCTAAGTTTGCGTAAGTGTGCTGGCTGATTGCATCTGCAGTTGCTTGAGAGCAAGCACCGGCCATAGCAAGACTTAAAAGTAATGGTTTAAACTTCATAATAACCCTGGAACGGAAATGAAAAAGAGCTCGTTTTATAACATGATTAGTGCAGTGGGTTGAGTGATTTTTACAATCTAATGCGTATTTTGCGACGATAGGTTACACTAATGCGATTAGTTACCGGTAACCTTTGAGGCGTTTTGTGGCTCAGTCCCTGCAATCTTTTCATACCTTTTCTTTGCCTAGCCAATGCCAGCATTTTTATCAAATTGATGAAGTGGATCAGCTTTTAAGCACAGACTTTTCTAAGCCATTTTGTATTTTAGGTGAAGGTAGTAATACGGTGTTTTTATCTGACTACCAAGGTTCTGTGATCCACATGAACACGAAGGGCATAGATATAGAGCAGCAAAGTGATGGCTTTTTATTGCACATCGCAGCCGGAGAAAACTGGCACCAATTAGTCTCTATGACCGTTGCCAATGAAATGCCTGGGCTTGAAAACCTTGCTTTAATTCCAGGTACTGTTGGGGCTGCGCCAGTGCAAAATATTGGTGCTTATGGTGTGGAGCTTGAAAAGTTTGTTAGTTATGTTGAGTACTTTGATATTGCAACCAAAACGATAAACCGCTTAGCTAAGAATGAATGCCAATTTGGCTATCGTGATTCTATATTCAAACATGCCTTGAAAAATAAAGCTGTGATCACCCAAGTAGGGTTGCTGTTACCTAAAAAATGGCAGCCAGTGCTTAGTTATGGACCATTGCAACAGCTTTCAGCTCCCTCTCCTCAGCAGGTGTTTGAGCAAATCATCGCAACTAGAAGCAGTAAATTACCAAATCCAAACAAACTTGCGAATGCTGGCAGCTTTTTTAAAAACCCAGTGATCAGTAATGAGCAACTTGCGTTACTTTTAAAACAGTATCCTGAGTTACCTCATTACTTTGTTGATGCTGAGCACCATAAGGTTGCGGCAGGATGGTTGATTGAACAAGCAGGATTAAAAGGTTGTAAAATCGCAGGTATTGAGGTTCATCAACAGCAAGCGTTAGTGCTAGTCAATCATGGTAATAGTACAGGCGATGATTTAATTGCCATGGTAAAACATGTTCAACAACAAGTTTGGCAAAAATATCAGATTGCTCTACAACACGAAGTACGACTGATTAATGCCGTTCATGAGTGTCACATTGAATTAGGAGCTTCATTATGAAAGCACCAGACGGTAATAAGCTCGCTATTTTACATGCTCTGAATACTGGTGGTTTTATTTCTGGTCAGCAATTGGGTGAGCAACTTGGTATTAGCCGCGCAGCAGTGGGTAAACATATTCACTCGTTACAGGAAATGGGGCTCGATATTTTCAAGGTCACTGGTAAAGGGTATTGCCTTAACAATAGTGCAGGCTTACTGAACAAAGATAAAATCGGCCAGTATTATACTGTATTGGGTGGCAGCACCGCTGAGGTTGAAGTGCAGCCAATTATTGATTCAACTAACAGTGAGCTTATGCGCCGTTTGCAAACAGAGGTACCACTGCCATCTGGTAGCGTGTTAGTTGCAGAAATGCAGCAAGCTGGAAGAGGACGCCGTGGGCGCGTTTGGCAATCTCCGTTTGGTGCAAACTTATACTTTAGTTATTTTTGGCGTTTGGATGATGGTTTGCAAGCTGCTATGGGGGTATCTATTGCTGTTGGGCTGGCTGTTTACGATACACTTAAAGCCTTGTACCAATTGGATGTAGAGCTTAAATGGCCAAATGATATCTACTTAAACCGTGAAAAATTAGCAGGTGTATTAGTTGAACTTGATGGTCAACCACAAGGACCTTGCCAGCTTGTAATAGGTATAGGTATCAACTTACATATGCCAGAAAGTGTTAGCCAACACATAGATCAAGCATGGACTGACTTAAGCCAGCATGTAAAGGGGTTAGATAAAAACAAGCTGGTGGCTTATTTGTGCTTTTATTTAGAAAAACGCTTAACCCAGTATCAGCAATCAGGTTTAAACGGTATGTATCTACAGTGGAATCAGTTAAATGCATTTGCAGGCGAGTGCGTTGAGCTAAATACTGGTCATCGAAGCTGGCGTGGCATTTGCGAAGGGATTGATAACCAAGGTGGCGTGCGCATTCGTCAAGATGGCGAAGTAAAAAGTTATTATGGTGGTGAAATTTCATTACGTAAGGCTGAGCTATGAAACTATTAGTGGATGTTGGCAATACCGCAATTAAAGCCGTTTTATTTGATGGTAAGGGTTATCAAGCATGTGAGCTCAGCAATTTACCTTGGTTACAAATAAAAGAGCTGGTATATGCCTGCGTGGGTAGCGCTGAGCTACTTAAACCTTTATTGGCACAGGCGCAGCAACATGCTGTTCCTTACTTTGAAGCAGAGGTGACAGCTAAACTCGCTATGTTAACCTGCGCCTATCAGCAGTTTCAAAACTTAGGAATAGATCGCTGGCTCGCGGTGATAGCTGCGTATGTAGAATATCCTCAGCAAAACTGCATCATTATCGATGCCGGTACCGCAACGACAATCGATGTGCTCAACAAAGAAGGGGCGCATTTAGGGGGCTGGATTTTACCCGGCCTTGATTTAATGACGTCTTCACTTACCCAAAACACGCAGCGGGTATTTGATGATAAACAAATACCCTTTACTACAGATTTAGGGCGTAATACTCCAAATGGTCTAAAAAATGGTGCCATGGTTGCTACCCTAGGTGCAATCGAGCTAGCAAAACAACATCTTAACCAACAAGATTGTCAGCTATTATTTGCTGGTGGCTATGGCAAACTGTTAGCAGATTCATTTATAGATGCTAAATTTGACAGCTTACTGGTTTTTAAAGGGCTGAATTATTGGCATGAAATAGCCACAAAATAGTAAAAGTATGGGTATTTGTCTGAATAGTGAGCGTTTAACACATAAAATCACATTTTTTTTAATTTTATGGTTGCATCACAATAAACCTTACCTTAGAATCTCGCCCCGTACTAAAGCAGTGCCGACTTAGCTCAGTTGGTAGAGCAACTGACTTGTAATCAGTAGGTCATCCGTTCAACTCGGATAGTCGGCACCACTTTCCTTTTACCGGAAGTGACTTAGTAAAGAATTTTCGTGGAGGGGTTCCCGAGCGGCCAAAGGGATCAGACTGTAAATCTGACGGCTCAGCCTTCGCTGGTTCGAATCCAGCTC